>JALZHT010000481.1 GCA_030860645.1 Acidobacteriota bacterium | reverse complement strand
GTCCACGACCAAGGGCCTGACCCTCGTCGTCACGCGCGTCTACCTGAAGGGCGGCCGCGTCAAATTTGAAATAGGCGTCGCCCGTGGTAAAAAACTCTACGACAAGCGAGAGACAGAGATGCGCCGCACCGTCGAGCGCGAGACGCGCGCGCAGCTGAAGGAGCGCGCGAAAGGATAAGGAGACTACCCGACTATGGAGATTCAAACGAGCAGCGGCCCCCTCGCGGAAGCCGACGTTCAGGCTTTGGCCGTGGCCGTATTCAAGGACGAGAAAGCGGACGAGGGCCTCCTCGCGGAACTCGACGCCGCGGCCGGCGGACTCGTCCGCTCCGTCCTCGAATCCGAGGAGCTGAAGGGGAAGGAGGGCGAGACCGTCTACCTGCACCTGCCCGCGGGCGGGGACGGGCCGAAGGCGCGCCGCCTGCTCCTCGTCGGCGTCGGCGAGCGCGCCGACTACGGCGCGGCGCAGGTCTCGCAGTTCGCCGGCGCGGCCGTGCGCGCCTTGCGCGCGCGCAACGTCAAGTCAATCGGCCTCGTCGCGCGCCCCGAGGGCGTGGACGCGGCGCGCGCGGCGCAGGCGGCCGCCGAGGGCGCGATCATCGGCCTCTTCGAGCCGGACAAGTACCGCACCATTGACAAGGAGGAGCGCGCCGTCGAGCGCCTCCTGATCGTCGCCGAGGGGGCCGACGACGGGGCTTTGCGGCGCGGGGCCGAGCGCGGGCGCGTCGTCGGCGAGGCGGTCAACTTCACGCGCGACCTCGCCAACGAGCCGGGCGGCTACCTGACGCCGACCGTCTTCGCCGAGCGCGCGCAGGAGATCGCCAACGAGTTCGGCCTGGAGATTGACGTGCTCGACCGGGAGCGGATGGAGGCCGAGGGCATGGGCGCGCTCCTCAGCGTCGCGCGCGGGTCGGAGCAGCCGCCGAAGATGATGGTCCTGAAGTACATGCCCGAGGGCAAGACTTCCGTCGAAGAGGGCGAGGAGTACCTCGCCCTCGTCGGCAAGGGCATCACGTTCGACACGGGCGGCATCTCGATCAAGCCGAGCGAGAACATGGAGCTGATGAAGTACGACATGACGGGCGGCGCGACCGTCCTCGGCGTGATGCGCGCCGTGGCGCAGTTGAAGCCACCGCTCCCGCTGCTCGGCGTCGTCCCGGCCACCGAGAACATGCCCTCGGGCAAGGCCACCAAGCCGGGCGACGTGGTGCGCGCCATGTCGGGCAAGACCATCGAGATCATCAACACCGACGCCGAGGGCCGCCTCATCCTCGCCGACGCCATCTCCTACGCCAAGAAGCTCGGCGCGACCCGCGTCGTCGACATGGCGACGCTGACGGGCGCGGTCTCCATCGCCCTCGGCGACGTGAACACCGGCATCATGGGCACCGACCAGGAGTTGATTAACGAGATCATCGAGTCGGGGCGCGAGGTCGGCGAGAAGTTCTGGCAACTGCCGCTCGACAAGGAGTACACGAAGCAGATCAAGTCGGACATCGCCGACATCAAGAACGTCGGCGGGCGCAAGGCCGGGACGATCACGGCCGCCGCCTTCATCAAGGAGTTCGCCGACGGCACCTCTTGGGCGCACCTCGACATCGCCGGGACGGCCTGGGGCGACGAGGCCAAGCCCTTCCGCGCGAAAGGCCCGACGGGCGTCGCCGTCCGCACCCTCCTCAATTTCGTCGAACGCTCCGCCCGGAGGGCGGCCGGCGCCGACGGGGAGGGGAAGTAAAGCCGGCCCGATTCAAGTCTGAAGGGAGACGCCGGTGTCCACATTCGTTGACGCCGGCGTCTCCTTTTGTGCACACTTTCGGGGCGGGAAAAGCGGCAAAAGTCTCACGTTTCTTGTGATTTTGTTGGCGCACGGGCGTGGCACCCGTATTGCTAAATTTTTTGCACTAAGAGTTCAAGGGTGCGGTCACCACACAGTGTCCTCGCCCCCCTCGGTGGCCGCCCGAGGTCAAGCACCGCCCCTTGACTCGCCTCACGCGCATTCGTCCCGCCCGCAGGGATTCCCGACTTCAACCGTCTGTCCTCACCCAGGAATTTCGGGTGGGACGAATGCGCGAAAAATGCTATCATCTGCCCACGGGTATCCTTCCTGCCCGCGACGGTTTACTGAGGAGTCTCCGATTCGGCTCTCCCACGTAAGCTTCGGTCGGTTTGGTGCACCGCGGTGGTTGATTACTACAAAGTTCTAGGGGTTAAGCAGGCGGCGTCGGCGTCCGAGATCAAGTCAGCCTACCGCCGGCTGGCGCGCCAGCGCCACCCGGACGTGAACGGGGGCTCGGACCAGGCGGCCCGCGACTTCGCACTGATCTCGCTCGCCTACCGCACCCTCAGCGACCCGCACGAGCGCGCCCACTACGACACGCAACTGCGCCGCGCCCGCGGCTTCGACCTCGGCGGCTCCGTCTTCCAGTCCAACAACCCGCACGCCCAGCGCATGCGCCGGATGGCCGTGCAGGCCCGCTTCGACCGCGTCGTTGACCGCATCATCGAGGCCGAGCGGCGCGAGACCTTCGCGCTCCAGCAGGCGGTCTTCACGACGGTCACGCTCTTCCTCTCGACCTTCTTCGTCGCCATGTTCAAGCCGCGGCTGTGGGATCGCTTCGAGTTGTTCGGGCGCGCCGTCCTGCTCGCGCTCTGCGCCATCGGCCTCTGGCACCTGGCCGTGCGGCTCAAGTCGTGCTTCGAGCACTACACCTACCAGCCGAAGTCGATCCACGACTCGATCATCAACGCCGAGGACGGCAAGCCGCCCAAGCCCTTCACGCGCTTCACGGCCTCGACCTTCCTCATCCTCGGCTACGCGGCGAGCCTCGCCGTCGGCCTCTTCATCGGCGAGCAGGCCCGCCACGTCACCCTCTTCGAAGACCTGCCGTACCTCTTCGGCCACTTCCGCTACGACCTCCTCTTCTACCCGCCCATCGCCGTGCTCATCGTCGACACGATGCACACCGTCGCCTCGAAGATCGACTGAAGCCCCGAACCCGCGCCCCGATGAGCCTTGCGCCCCGCCGGGGTCTTGTGTATATTCACGCCCGTAGCCGCAAGGGCTGATTGAAACCAAAGCCGAACAACTGAAGCGACGCTCGCGCGACGGGGTCATCACTGACAGGCCGACTCTCGTCAGCCCGCGCACGCGTCCCGTCGCGGCGGGCCGATCACTTCACGGGTCGAAGCTAAGAGTTTGCTGAGACCGGAGACTCGAACGACTAAGGTGCAGACCACAAAAGCGTGCGCGCACGTCGCGCCGTCCACGAAAGCCGGCGGCCCCGCCGCCTTCACCCGCCACGCTCCGCCCCCGACGTGACCGCGGCTGGCCGTCCGGCTTCGCACGAGAGGAGCCGTCCGATGGCTAAGCGGATCAACGAACGCCAGCGCCTCGCCCTGAAACTCGAACACCTGAGCGACACCGAAGTCCGCGAGGTTCTCGACTACATCTCGATCATGGAGTCGATGCGCCGCGCCGCGCTGATGCCGGGCGTGTGGGAGGACGAGCTGGTGGCGCTGCTCGCCGACTCGAAGGAGAACCAGCGCGCGCGCCAGGCCTTCGAGTGGGAGGCCGAGCGCCGCCGCGCCGACCGCCGCGCCGCCCTGAGCTACTCCGCCCGCGTATGACCCGGGGCCAGGACGCGCCGCAACCCCCCGCCGCACCACGC
>JALZHT010000480.1 GCA_030860645.1 Acidobacteriota bacterium | reverse complement strand
GGGCGCGGGCGTCGCGCTCGCGGCTTGGCGCGGCGGCCCCGCCATCTGGCCGCTGCCGCAGGCGGCGAGGAGGGTCGTGGCCGAAAGCGAGAGAGCCAGCATTGAAATTCTCATGCGCAAAGCTCCGGTGCGTGTCTGAAGACGAACTTTGGCTCAATGATACACGCGAGCGCCCGCCGAGTCACACGACCCGGCGGGCGCCCCCGCGGAGTTAATCAAATAAGCTCTGCCCGGCCAGTCGCCGATGGCTTTCAGTCGGCGGGCGATTTTTTCGCGCCGCCGGGGCCGGCCGCGCGCGCCTTCTCCAACTCTTCGCGCAGGCCCGGCAGTTGCGGGTAGGCGGGGTCGGCGCGTTCGAGGCGGTCGAGCGTCTCGGCGGCCTCGTCGAGGCGCTTCGACTCGATGAGCAGGAAGGCGAGGTTGTGGAGCGAGGCGAGGTGTGCGGGGTTGCGCTCCAGCGTCTCGCGCAGGACGGAGATGGCCTTGTCGGGCTGGGGCGGGTCGCGGAAGTAGTAGGTCGCGGCCAGCTCGGAGCGCACGTCGCCGTCGTCGGGCCGCCTGGCGAGCGCGGCCAAGTACCAGCGCTCGGCGGTGTCGAAGCGGCGGGCGGCGTTGTTGGCGTGGCCGAGCTTGACGAGCGTGTCGTAGTCGTCGGGGCGGAGCTGGTTGGCGCGCGTCAGGAAGTCAATCGCCTCCTCGTAGTTGCGCGCGTCGAGGTGGGCCTGGGCCGCCTTCGCCTGGGCGTCGAAGTCCTGCGCCTCCTCGCGGGCGGCGCGCGCGGCGGCCTCGGCCGCGGTCTGCAAACGCTGCCGCTCCTTCACCTCGTTGGTCGGCGTCCCCTGCCCGCCGGCCCCGGCCCCGCCCGCGGCCCGCGCCCGCTCTTCGGCCGGCTGGTTCTGGTTCACGTAGACGACGAGGTGGAAGGCGACGACGTAGCCCAGCAGCAGCCCGACGACGGCGAAGAGGATGTTCTCTCTGGTCATTTAAAAGCCGTCAATCGTCAATCGTGAATCGTCAATCGAAAATCGTTTGGGTGACGGCCACGCTGACGTTCGTCCTTCAACGCGCGCCACGCAACCGCGATTCACGATTCACGGTTCACGGCCTTTATGCGTACGAGTGCAGGCCCGGCAGCAAATAACTCACGCCGAGGTAGGTGAAGATGACGAGGAGGAAGGCGACGATGGCGAAGTAGGCGGAGGCCCGCCCCGTCCAGCCGCGCGAAATCCTCACGTGGAGGAAGCCGCCGTAGGTGAGCCACGCGACGAACGCGCCCGTCTCCTTCGAGTCCCAGCCCCAGTAGCGGCCCCACGACTCGTTGGCCCAGATCGCGCCGGTCATCAGCAGCAGCGCGAGGCCCGCGAAAGTCACGCCCGCCGTCTTGTACATCAAAGAGTCGATCTTCTCCCTGGCGGGCAGCGCCTCGCGCAAGGCTTCGGTGCGGAAGCTGAAGATGATGACGAAGAGGGTGGCCGCGAAGGCCGTGATGAGTGCGGCGAGTTCGACCGGGTTGGCGTTCAGGCTCAGAAACAACTCGCCCTGCCGCTCGCGGACGAACGCCGCGCCGGCCTGCTCCAGGCGCGCGGCCGGGATCGACGCGATCTGCTCGGGCGTGAGCCGCTCGCTCTCGGCGAGGAAGACGCCGACCTGCCGGAACTGCTGCGGGTGCAGGCAGGCCGTCCCCGCCGGCCGCGCGCCCTCGCACACCGCCACGCTCGGCAGCGTCTTGACCTGCCACACGAGCAGCACGACGGCCAACGCCTGCAAGACGAGCGCGGCCTTCAAAAGGTGGTGGCCCCAGCGCCGCGCGCTCTCGTTCTGTTGGAAGAGGTAGGCGCAGAAGGCGGCGACGACTCCGGCGAGCGCGAGGCCGGCGAGCATCAGGAAGAGGCCGACGTAGGGGATGTCGGCCCGCAGCGGCAGCGCGAACCGCGGCGGCAGGAAGGTCGAGGCGCGGTAGGTGGCGAAAACGCTGGTGTCGAAGACCCAGAAGACCGTCCCGCGGCTCACCGTGGCGATGACGGCGATGGCGAAGAGCGCCGCCCACACGGCCATCGCCTCGGTCTTCACGCCGTCTTTGAGTAAGTAGACGACGGCGACGGCGAAGCAGACGAGCGCGATGCCGTAGGAGAGCGACGCGATGCCAACGTGGATCGGCCGCCAGTAGGAGTCGAGCACCGGCGGGAGGTTGATGAAGTCGCCGCCGATGAAGCGCGCGAGGACGAGGATGAGCGCCGCCAGCGGCAAACTGATCGCGCCGAGGAAGCGGAAGGCCGGGCGGTGCGCGATCAAAAGCGTCGTGACGCCGGCCCCGAAGGCGAAGGCGAGCGACAAATCATAAAGGTTGGCGAACGGGATGTAGCGCCAGACCCACGGCATCGGCGTCCCCTGCGAGACGTGGATGGCCCACTCGCGGTCGTAGGCCGCGACCCAGCGCACGCCCCAGCTCGCGAGGTTGCAGAAGACGCCGAGGCCGGCGGCCCACAGCCCGAGCCGCTGGAACAGGCCCGACGGCGCGTAGAGGTTCGTCAGGTGGAAGACGGCCGCCGCCAGGTAGCAGGCCAGCGCGATCATCATCAGCGACACGTCGCCGATGAAGCGCTCGCCGCCGACCTGCATCCGCAGCAGCGTCAGCGCGACGGCCCCCCCGACGGCCAGCGCCGCCGGCAGGTAAGACAGCAGCGACGAATCCTTCCACCCAAGCCCCGGCGACCCCACGACCGCCGGCTGCTTCAACACTTCGCTCATGACTTTTGCACCTCGGAGGGTTCCCCGCCCAGGCCCCCGACGACGCGCCGGAAGCGGTCGCCGAACCCGAGCTTGTTGCGGTTGGTGTTGCCGCCCAGAGTGACCCGGAACTCGCCCGCCTCCGCCTCCTCGACGAGCGCCCACACCCGCTCGTGCGAGAAGAAGAAGACCGCCGACAGGGTCAGCGCGAGCAGCCCGAAGCCGACGTAGACGACCGTCGCGCCCGGGTCTTTCTGCACCGAGAGGATGTGGACGCGCGGCACCTTCTCGAAATCCACGAGGCGGAAGGTGTAGCCCTCGACCGGCTGCTTGGCGAAGGGGGCGCGCTCGGCCATCTCGGGCGTAAACGCGAAGGCGCGCGCCGGCTTCCCGCCCGGCCGCGTCACGGCGAGCGTGGCCGCCGGGTTCTCGTAGACGCTCGCCTCGGCCACCTCCGCGTTGTTGCCGAGGCGGAAGTTGGCGGCGAAGTCCTTCAGCTCGACGCGCGTGCCGTCGGGCAGAGTCGCCTCGCCGCCGCGGCGGATGGTCAGCTCCTGCGCCTTGTCGTCGTAGGTGACTTCGTAGACGCCCTTCTCGACGACGGTGTCGCCGACCGTCACGTCCTCCGCGAAGTTGACGTTCCTGCTCTTGGCGCCGGCCAGGGCAGACGTGCCGAGCAGGGCGCACACAACGAGGGCGATAGCGATAGTTTGAAGCCTTGTTCTCATTCCCGTTTTCCTTTCGTGCCCCGCGAGGGGGAAGTTGTGTTGATACCGCCGTCCTGGACCGGGGAGGACAAAAGCCCCAAACGACGCGCGGGGGGGCGGGGTTTGGACTATGTGACTAACGGGCGCGGCGGCGGGGCGGGCCGGCCGCCGCGCGGGCCGCGACGGGCTCCAGGCGGAAGTTGAAGTCGTGCTGTGTGGCCGGGATGCGGTACTG
>JALZHT010000479.1 GCA_030860645.1 Acidobacteriota bacterium | reverse complement strand
GTCGTCACCTGGACGGCCTCCGGCGTGGCCTCGGCCCCCGGCCCCTGCTTGTTCGCCTGCGCGCGCGAGCCGCCGCACGACGCGGACGCCGCGGAGAGCGCCGCGACGAGGGCGAGCGCCGCGAAGATGTTCAGTCGTTGACGGGAGATCATGGCGTTTACTTCTTCTTGCCCCTGTGGCCGGCGGGGCGCGCCCTCGGGCCGGCCTTCGACGCCGCGGGGCCGAGGGTAATGCCCCGCAGTAAAATCTCTGTGAACGAGCGCGCCGCCTCCTCGTTCGAGACGTTGAGGATGCGCCGCGCCGGGTCTCTGTCCCAGAGGGTGTTGTTGAGCGAGTGGTGGATGACCGCGCCGGTGAAGGCGCGCACGGCGACGAGCGGGTCGAAGCTCTCGCGGAAGGCCCCCTCGCGCTGCCGGCGGCGGATGTAGGAGCCGAGGAACTCGTACATCATGCGGACGTTGCGATCCCAGAAAATCTGCGCGAGCTGGTGGCCTTCGAGCGCCGAGTAGAGGAGCAGGCGGAGGAACTGCGGGTCGCGCTGGTGGTGCTCCATCATCTTGAGCGCGATGCCCTCGAAGACGGCCGCGTCTTCGCCCCGCCCCATCGCCTCGCCGACCCAGTGGCGCACGGCGTCAACCACCGTGTGCCCCTCGTGGCCGCCCCCGACCGCGCCGAGGCCGCCGCCCATCCCCTCGCACGACTTGTCGTCGATGATGGCCGAGTAGAGGTCGTCTTTGGTGGCGAAGTGGCGGAAGATGATGGCCTCGGAGACGCCCGCCGCCTGCGCGATCTCCTTGGTCGTCGTGCCGCGGAAGCCGCGCTCGGCGAAGAGCCGCATGGCGACGCGGACGATCTGGCGGCGGCGCTCGTCGGCGGCCATCCGCCCGCCGCCCGCGGTGCTGGGCGGCGCCTCGGCGCGCCCCGTCTCGGCCTGTTTGCTCATCCGTACACGAATCTCCGGCCCGCTCAGACTCCCAAAGTAAGTACTTACTAACATTCCTCCGACGCCACTGTCAAGCGGGTTCCCGGAAATACTTTCGTGATGTATTGTTCCGAGCCTTGTGCTACTCTTAGCCCGTACCTTTTCACAACAAAACTGAAGTTTTTCGGCGCGGGCGGGGCGCGCACGAGCGCCGCTTCTGCCGCGCTTTCCCTCGCCGGAGGCCGGCCCCCTTAAGTCGGCACGACGTTTGCACCTCGGCGATGGGAAAACCCTTTTGGCGGGAAGCGATCTCTCGCGCGCTTTCATTGTCGAGCGGTCTTACATCATTAACTAGAGGAGAGACAGACTATGTCACAGAACAGACCTGATAACGACAACACCACCACCGGCGGCGCGGCCGGCGGGACCTCAGGGGGCGGCGGGGCTTCGGCTGGTGCCACCGGCGACCCGTCCCAGTGGGGGGCGCGCTCGTCGGGCGGCGCGGGCGGCACGGGCACCGGCGCGGCCACCGGGTTGGCGGGTGACGCCGGCACCTCGACGGGAATCTCGACGACCGGCGGCGCTGAAGGCGCGGGCGGCGGCATCGGTGACACGGCCCGCCAGTACGGCCAGAAGGTCGCCGAGTACGGCCAGCAGGCGCGCGACTACCTGAGCGAGCGGGTCTCGGGCGTCGGCGACCGGATTCAGGATTTGCGCAACAAGGACTACGGGCAGATTGCCGAGGAGGCGAAGGACTACGCCCGGCAGAACCCGGGCCAGGCGCTTTTGGTCGCGGCGGCGGCCGGCTTCGTCCTCGGGCTGCTGCTGCGCGGCGGACGGCGGTAAAGTTTCGAGTTGCGAGTTTCGGGTTTCGAGTGAGAGGATTTTAGATTTTAGATTGGCGATTGAAGAAGGCGGGCGTGCCGTCTCCCAATCAAAAATCAAAAATCGCCAATCTAAAATCCTGAAGCTCGGAATCCTAAACTCGAAACCCGAAACCCGGAACTCGGAACTTTCGAAGGAGGGTGCGATGGCCGAAGTGGAGAGGAGGGCGGCGGTCGCCCCGGCGACCGAGCCGCAGGCCGACATCGAGAATCTGCCCGCGCTGCTGGGCCGCCTGGGCGACCACGTCATGACGCTGGTCGACACCAAGCTCAGTCTGGTTAAGGTCGAGTTGAAGGAGGACGCGGCGTTCTACGCGCGAAACGCCGCGCTGACGGCCGTGGGGGCGATCATCGCCGCCATCGGGTTCGCGCTCGTCAACGTCGCCATCGCCTTCTTCATCTCGACGCTGTTCGGCAGCGACGCGCCCGGCGTGGTCGCCGAGCGGTACGGGCCGACCAGCTACGGCTGGGGCTTCCTCATCACGGGCGTCGTCTACCTCGTCATCGGCGGCGTCATCGTCCTCGTGATGAAGAACCGGCTCGCCTCGTACAACCCCGCGCCGACCACCAGTCTGGCCGAGATCAGAAAGGACAAGCAATGGCTGAAGAACGAAATGTAGGGCTGGCGCGCGCGCCCGAGACCGCCGGCGACACGGATGCGACTAAGGCCGAACTTCAGCGTCGCATGGAGGAGGCGCGCGAATCCATCACACAGACCGTCACGGAGATCAAGGAGACAGTGGTGAACCAGTACCAGCAGGTGAGAGAGTCCATCAACGACACGCTCGACTGGCGCGAGCAGTACCGCCGCCGCCCGCTCCCCTTCACCCTCGGCGCGTTCGGCGTCGGCCTCTGCCTCGGCTACAGCGTGGCCGGCGCGTTCGGCGGCCACGCCGACGAGGACGAAGAGCGCGGCTACGCCGACGAGGAGGAGTCGTTCGACCGCATCGAGCGCGGCTTCGACCGCCTGCGCGAACCCCGGCGGCCCTACGCGGCCGGCCCCGTCCTCGGCGGGGCTCCGTCGTCCTTCCGCGCCGCGGGCTCGTCCGAGTACGGCGCGGAAGAGAGTTACGCGGCCGCCGACGTCGGGCCGGACACGCGCCCGTCCTACAGCAGCGGCTACCAGGCCCCGACCGCGCCCCCGCCCGAGGCTTCGTTCGCCGGCCTCGCCTCGTCCGGCGGCCAGGCGGCGCAGGCCGAAGAGCCGAAGGGGCCGGGCCTCTTCGAGCGCTTCAAGGAGACGAAGGCTTACGACCGCCTCCAGGAAGAGCTGTCTACGCTCGGCGACCGCGCCATCGAGGAACTCTCGCGCACGGCCCGCAACGTGGTCGTCCCCGCGCTGCTCGGGAAACTCAAAGACCTCATCGGCATTGACCTCTCGACGCAGCGCGAGGTCGCGCAGCGCAGCCGCCTCGAACACCAGACGGCGCAGACCAACGCCGCCGTCGCCGAGACCGACGAACAGCAAACTACTTCCGGCCGGGCCGCGGGCGGCGCGACGGGCGGCTCCGCGGCCTACGCCACGGGCGGCAAGTCGAGCTGAGACGGGACTAAAGACAGTCTAGGGTCTTCTGAAAACTGAAGCCCGGAGTCAAAGGAAAGTTCTTTTGACTCCGGGCTTCAGTCTGTTTTACAGGGTGCGGGGAAAGCAGTTGCCTCCCCCGGCACCCTCTTCCCACCCTTTTCTCTCCGCCCGAAATTGGAAGCGGCCGGCGCGATTTCCAGGAAGCTTGACGGCGCAGCCCCACTAAACTTTTACGCGACAGGCAGATGCGCGTTGTCAATTTTCGGCAGGCGGCCGCTGACGAAAATTGTTACCGGGCGCGCCCCGGGGCCGCGCCGCGTGCCGGCGCGCCCGGGCCG
>JALZHT010000478.1 GCA_030860645.1 Acidobacteriota bacterium | reverse complement strand
ACTCGGCGCGGCGCTCGACCGCCTGCCTGACGGACGGTTCGAGCGCGGCGAACAGAGACCGCCGCGACGCGCCCGCGTTAAAATCCTCGCCGCCCTCTTCACCGCCGAAGGCCAGCGACAGCGCGAGCAACAGGTCTACGTGCTCCGAATCGGCGTCAGGCTTCATCTCTGTGAGAGGATTTTTGATTGGCGATTTTTGATTTTTGATTGGAAGACAGGCGGACTGTTCTTCCAATCGCCAATCAAAAATCAAAAATCTAAAATCCTATGATTCGAGGCGGCCCACCGGCTGTTCGACGGGCCGGTCGGCGGCCTCCGCCTCCTCCTCGTACTCGTCGGGCGCGGCCGGATTCTCGCGCAGGCCGTCCAGCTCGGCGCGCTGCCGCCGCGTCCGGAGCAGGAGCACGATGAGGAGCGAGCCGAGGACGAGGAAGAGGCCGAGGGCGGCGGCGAGCAGGATGTTGTTGCGGCGGCGGGCCGCCAGCTCGCGCTCGGGCACGGGGCGCGGCGTCTGCTGCGACATCGTCACGCTCACGTCCCCCGCCTTCAGGTTCGGCACGCCCTTCGCCACGAGGTTCTGTATCTGCTGCTCGCTGAAGGCGGGCCGCTCGTCCTTGTAGTTGATGACGACCGAGGCCGTCGCCGGGTAGGGGTTGAGTTCGAGCGTCGGGTCTTGCGGCATCACGACCGTCACGAGCGCGAGCGTGACGCCGGGCAGCGCACGCAACTGGCGCTCGATGTCGGCGCGGATGCGGCGCTGCTCGCGCAGCTTCTCGGCCCGCTCCGAGGGGATCAGTCCGCTGTCCTCGGCCACAGGCTCCTCGGGCCGCGGCAGCCCGTGGTCGCGCAAGACCTGCACGGCCAGCGCCGCCTCGCCCCCGCCGAAGAAGTCCTCCTCGACGACGATCTGCCAGCGCCGCGCCTCGCCCTCGCCGACCTCGCGCTTCTCGGCGGCCAGCCCGCTCTGGCCGAGCACGTCGAGGATTTCGATGGCGTCGGCCTCGGTCGGGACGCTCGTGACGGGCTTCGCGCCGCACCCGGAGGCTGCGACCAGCGCGGCCGCGAGCAACCCGAGCCGGGCGCGGCGGGACATGTCGATTCTCTCCATCGAGAGCTTCCACCAACTCTTTCGCTTCGTCGTTCCGGGGGATGCGTGTGCCCGAGTGTACCGCAACACGCGACCCGAAAGCCACGATAATTAAAGCGGCGCGGCCGCGGGCCGGATGGGTTATAATCCGCGGCAAGCCCCCTGAACCCCTTGCGAGCCGAAGAGTTGAGCACGCGGCCCCGCGCCGCGGGCCGAGGCGTCCCCGACGATGACGCGAGAGCCGACCACACAGCCGGCGGCCGCCGCCCCGGAGCGCGACGCGCTCATCGAGCAGCACCGCTCGTACGCCCGCGCCCTCGCCATCAAGGCCATGCAGAGTTTGCCCCTCGCGGTCGAGCTGAACGACCTCATCGGCTACGCCGAGATCGGGCTGGTCGAGGCCGCCGAGCGCTACGACCCGCGGCGCGGCGTCGCCTTCCCGACCTTCGCCCACTACCGCATCAAGGGCGCGATCCACGACGGCCTGCGCGAGATGGGCTACTACTCGCGCTCGGCGACCGTCCGCGTGCGCTGGGTCTCGCACGCCAACGACTACCTCCAGGCGGCGGCCGACGACGAGCAGGCCGCGCCCGCCTCCGCCTCCCCCTCGGTCGACGACGAGATCACGGCCGCGCAGTCTTTGATTGACGCCCTCATCCCCGTCTACCTCATCTCGCTCGGGAGCGACGCCGTCCCCGAGGTGGCCGACCCGCACGCCCTCTCGATGGAAGAGATCGAGGAGCGCGAGCTGATCGGCATCGTCCTGGGCGTGCTGCGCGAGCTTTCGGAAGACGAGCGCCAGCTCATAGACGCGCTCTACTTCAAACACGCCTCGATGACCGAGCTGGCCGCCCGCATGGGCATCACCAAGTCCTGGATTTCGCGCCTCCACGCCCGCGCCATCGCCCACCTCCGCGACCTCCTCCGCGAAAAAGGAATTATCAAAGACGACGGTCAGTAGAAACCCTTCTACAGTCGAAGGACTGTCGGACTGTCGGGGCAGGGCTTGTCCCTGCCCGCGCGACCTTCATCAATTTCAACGTGGAATCGCCACGGGCTTGAGCGGGCAGGGACAAGCCCTGCCCCTACAGACTTGCCGCGCGCTCTGCCGCACTCTGCCCGCCCTTACTCAGGAAACTTTCTCCGCGGCGCGCCGATAACTGGGGTAGAAAATCGAAGGAGGAGACGAGCGATGTCTTTGATACCGGGATTCAATCAGTTGGACGTTTTCGGCCGCGGCTTCAGCCCGTTCGCGCTCGGCGGGATTAACTCGGACGTGTCGGCGCTGCTGGAAGCGGCCAGCCGCTTCTTCGGCGCGGCGGGCGACCTCGCCGCCGAGCTGTCGCGGCTCGCCGGCGGGACGGGGCAGAACTCCGGCTCGCCCCAGTGCACCTGCGCGCCCGTCTCCCCGCCCTGCCCCGAGGACTCGACGCACCCCGAAGGCAGCCTCCAGGTCGAAGGCGACACCGTCACCACGGCCGGCGGTTATAAGATCGAGATGCTCGGCCAGCACGAGTGGCAGATCACGGGGCCGGACGGCAAGACCACCCGCATCTGGGGCGACCCGCACGTGGACGAGGGCGACCGCGAAGGCGCGACGGACTGGGACTTCAAGCGCAACTCGACCTTCGTCCTCGGCGACGGCACGCGCATCAACGTCACGACCGTGCCGGGCGGGGCCGACGGCATGACCGTCACCGGCTCGCTCGAAATCATCAGCGGCAACGACCGCGTCGAGGTCAAAGGTATTGACAAGGGCAAGGGCGAGATCGGCACCGTCACGCAGGACGGCTACCAGCGCGCCAACAGCTTCGACGGCGATGTCTTCGTGATGGGCCGCGAGTCGGACGACTGGTCTTACACGGGCAAGGAGATCGTCGGGAGCCGAAACGGCGGCGAGGAGTTCGAGTTGGGCGGCGAGTTGCACCCGCGCGGCTCCGACGGCGTGCCGCTCGACGAGGCCGCCGGCTGGCTCTCCTCGCTCTTCAAAGACTTCTTCAACCAGTGGCAGAACTCGCCCTGGCAGGTCAACCGCGCCGGCACCAACCCCTATTACGACACCAACTCGAACCAGGGCCTCGGCAACGAGAGCGACCGCCGCGCCGAGGGGAACGGCCGCGACTACGACCGCCGCCGCCACATGGAGACGATGGCCGAGGCGTTCCGCGCCTTCGCACAGCTCTTCGAAGTGCTCGCCCGCGTCTTCAGCCTCAGCGAGCAGCTCTTGGCGGGCCGCTTCAACCAGCGCCTGACGGCCTGACCGGCCGCTTCAAAAGGTGAACCGCGATGAACGCGCAGGCGACGACTAAACAAACCCGAAGGGGCGTGCCGCCGGAGTTGGCGGCGCGCCTCGTCCGCGGCGAGATCACGCTCGCCGAGTTCGCCGGCCTCCGGCGCGAGGAGTTGTATGCAATCGCGCAGGTCGGCTATCAACTCCTGAACGGCGGCCGCCTCGAAGACGCGCGCGCCGTCTACCGCGGGCTGGCCGCCGCCGACCCCTTCGACAGCGTCTTCCGCTGCCACCTCGCCGCCGCGCACCTCCGCCTCGGCGACGCCGACGAGGCCGTCAAAGAATTCAACGCCGCGCTCCGCCTC
>JALZHT010000477.1 GCA_030860645.1 Acidobacteriota bacterium | reverse complement strand
ACTGAAGACAATTAGTTTTCAGTTCATCGCTCCGCGTTCCGACTTCCGGGCTTCTTCTCCGCGCTCCCTCACGGCCGGGCTTCCGACTTTGCGTTAGAACGTGACCTTGAGGGCCAGTTGCAACTGGCGCGGGTCGCCGACGCCCTGGCGGAGGAAGCCGTCGAAGTTGAAGAGGCCGGGCGTGACGAGCGGGTTGACGTTGTTCTCGGTGTTGAAGGTATTGAACATCTCGACGATGGGGATGATGGCGAACCGCTCGCCGACGCGGAACGGCCGCTGCAACCGCCAGTCGAAGGAGAAGTACTCGTTGTTCTTGCGCAGGGTGTTGCGGTTCGTGGCCGTGCGCACGGCCGGCGTGATGGGCTGCGCGCCGCGGGCCTGCACGCGCGCGTTGAGGTCGAAGCCGGCCGGCAGCTCGACGTTCGAGAAGAAGTTGAAGCGGTGGCGGATGTCGCGGTCGGAGAGCGCGTAGTCGAGCTGGAGGTTGTTGATGTCGAAGGCGCGGTCGGTGAACGGGTCGCGCTCGTTCGAGTCGTCGTCGAGGTCTTTCGAGAGGACGTAGTTCCACTCGAACTGGTAGCCGCGGCTGAAGCGCTTGCGCATCCCGACGGTGAAGGCGCGGTAGAGCGACTTGCCGTTGGCGCTCGTGACCATCACCTCGCCGAGGAAGGGCGAGAAGAAGTTGTTGCGGTTGACGTTCAGGAAGCGCGTCAGGTGGACGCCCTTCGCGTGCGTGAAGTCGAAGTACATCGAGAGGTTCTGCGCCAGCTCCTGCTCGAAGGCGACGTTGGTGGTGTAGATGCGCGGGTTGGCGTAGTCGCGGCTGTAGACGCGGACGCCCGAGAAGCAGGGGAACGGGTTGCTGACGCCGCCGGCGACGCAGGGCGTGACGGTCGAGGGCGGCACGACGACGCCGGGCCAGACGGGGCCGGGCACGCCCGACGCGATGATCGGCGTGTTCAGGAAGATGGTCTGCTGCTGCACGCCGTTCGTCGTGATCGAGCCGACCTGCGAGAGCATGTTCTGCCGCGCGTTGTAAATGCCCCAGTTGGCGCGCAAGACCGACTTGCCGTTCGAGGCCACGTCCCACGCGAGGCCGACCCGCGGCTGGAACATCTTTTTCGGGCTGGGGAGCGTGCCGTCGGAGGGGAAGCGCGGGTCGTCGAGGAAGATGCCGTAGGCCGTCTCCTCGGGCGCGACGACCGGCTCGGGGAAGATCTGCGCCTCCCAGCGCAGGCCGTAGTTGAAGGTCAGGTTCGGGCGGAGCTGCCAGCGGTCTTGCGCGAAGAGCGCGAGGTCTTCGTTATCGATCTCGGAGAAGCCGGCGGCGTCGGTGGCCGGCCCCGTCAGCCCCGCGCCCTGCAAGTAGAGGAGCAGCGGGCCGCCGGTGGGGGTGGTGCCGGCGGGGCAGGCGGCCGGGGCAGTGACGAAGGAACCGTCTGAGCAGCCGACGGTCGCCGGGCCGAAGCCGCCGGGCGCGGCCGGCGAGGCGTAGCGGAGGAAGCCGGCGACGCTGTCGAAGATGTAGCGGCCGGTGAAGAACCCGCGGAAGACCTGCGAGTTGAGGCTGTGCACCCACTCGCCGCCGAACTTCACGTTGTGGTCGCCGCGGATCACCGAGAAGGTGTCGCGCACCTGCGTGCGCCAGAACAGCTCGTCCACGGCGGGCTGGAGGAAGAACGGGTTGCCGAAGCGGAAGGTGGTGGCGAAGCCCATCGCCGTGTCGGCCGGGACGTTCGAGGGGACGGCCGAGCGCGGGCGGGTCTCGCGCGCGTAGGTGAAGTGGAACTCGTTGACCGTGGTCGGCGAGAGCGAGCTGAAGAGGTTGGCGTTCAGCACGCTGATCTTCGACGGGCCTTCGATGCCGTTGGCCGAGTTGCCGTAGGTCGCCACGTCGAAGGTCTGGTTGGTGTTCTTCGAGTAGTCGAAGTTGAAGGAGACGGCGAGCTTGTGATCCTCGTTCAGGTTGGCGTCGAACTTGGTGAGGAAGGCCGAGTTGCGGATGGGGCGGTCGATGGGGAGGCCCTCCTCCTGGTCGCGCGTCGTGCGGAAGAAGTTGAGGAGCGCGAGCCGCTGGCAGTCGGTGTTCGAGTTAATCAGGCCCTCGGCGGCGGCGATGGTCGGGGCGCTGACGGGGCAGGGCGTGTCGCCGAGCTGCTCGGAGAGGTTGGCGCGCGTCAGGTTCTCGACGATCTGCTCGTAGGCGAAGAAGAAGAAGGTGCGGTCGCGCCGGATGGGGCCGCCGATGGTGCCGCCGAACTGCTCGCGGTGGAAGTCGGTCAGAGGTCTCCCGTCCGAGGTGTTCGAGGTCAGTGCTTCGAGCCGCTGGAAGTGGAAGAGCGAGCCGTGGAACTCGTTCGTCCCCGACTTGGTGACGACGTTGACGACGCCGCCCGCGGTGCGGCCGAACTCGGCGGTCGCGCCCGTGGCGACGACCTGGAACTCCTGCACGGCGTCGAGCGGGATGTCAATGGCGGCGCGCTGGCCGCCGGCCTGCTCGCCGAAGAAGCCGTTGTTGTAGTCGCCGCCGTCGAGGTTGATGTTGTTGAAGACGCCGCGCTGTCCGGCGAAGTTAATCTCGTCGCCGTCCGGCCCCTGCGTGATCGAGACGTTGGGCGTCAGGGTCAGGAGGTCTTCGAACTTGCGGCCGAGGACGGGGAGGTTCGAGACCGAGCGCTCTTCGAGGGTCGTGGTGGTCTGCGTCGTCGAGGTGTCGACGGTCTGGACGGCCGAGACCGTGATCTTCTCGCCGATCTGCGAGACCTTCATCGAGAGGTCGAGCGAGGCGGCCTGCCCGACGGTGAGCGTGAACGGCTCCTGTTCGAGCGTGGCGAAGCCCTGCTTCGAGGCCGCCAGCGTGTAGCGGCCCGGCGGCAGTTGGAGGAAGACGAAGCGGCCGTCCTCGTCGGTGGTGAGCGTCTTCGTCAGGTTGGTCTCGACGTTGCGGACCTCGACGGTCGCGCCGGGCACGACCGCGCCCTGCTCGTCCTGGACGCGGCCCTGGATGGTGCCGGCCGTAATCTGCGTCTGCGCGTGGGCCGGGAGGGCGAACGCGAAGGCGACGAGCAGCAGGCCGAGGAGGCGGCGGGCGGATTTCGGAAAGAAGGGGGGACGCATACTCTTCTCCTGTTCTTCGGTGAATTGTTGACTGCGCTGCCAGATGAAGACTGCCCCGTGTGCCCGGCGAAGGGTCGGCAGATGTTAATGAGGCGTCGCGCGCTCTGTCAATGAATTTGCGATTTTAGATTTTTGATTGGCGATTTAGTTATCAGTTTTCAGTTTTGTCTTTACTGAAACTGAGCACTGAAAACTGCCAACCGCCAATCAAAAATCAAAAATCAAAAATTCTTCCGTCCGACGGGCAGGTCGTCGAAGCGTTCGAGGACGCGGCGGAAGAGCGGGTCGCAGAGTTCGGGCATGGCGGGGCCGACCCACTCGGGCGCGCCCGCGCCGCCTTCGTAGTAGGCGGGCAGTTGCGCGAGCAGATAGCCGGCCCCGCCCGCCGTGTCGCGCGCGCCGAAGACGACGCGGCCGACGCCGTGGAGCAGGAGCGCGCCCAGGCACATCACGCACGGCTCCAGCGTCGTGTAGCAGGTCAGCTCGCGGGCGCGCGGCCAGAGGCTCGCGGGCACCTGCCGCAGCGCCTCGACTTCGGCGTGGCGGCCGGGGTGGTAGACGGGTCGCAGG
>JALZHT010000476.1 GCA_030860645.1 Acidobacteriota bacterium | reverse complement strand
GGGCGGGCGCGCGTGACACCTCCCGCGCGCCCGCCTTTCGCCGCCCGCGTCGCGCCGGGGCTAACGGGTCTTCTGGGAAAGCGCGTCGGCTTCCTTGTACAACTTGTTCGACTGCTCTTTCTCGCCCCTCCCGTAGTGGACGGAGGCCATTGACCTGAGAACGTTGACTTCCGCTTGAGTCAGCCTGCCTTCGCCGTAGGCCCGCCGCGCCTTCTGGAAGAAGTCCAGCGCCTTCTGCGAGTCCTTCTGGCGGTAGAAGTTGCCGAGGGCTTCGAAGGCGCTGCCCTGCCCGGCGAGGTCTTTGGTGTCGCCCGCGGAGGCGGCCACGGCCTCGTAGTAAGCCGCGACCGCCTGCTCGGACTCGCCCGCCTTGATTTTAACGTCGCCGCTTTTCCTGAGGACATCGGTGACTCTCGGGATTTCCCCGGCGCGCAGGTGGGCGGAGCGCGCAAGCTCGTAGTGCTTGACGGCCTCGCGCAGGTACTCCGGCTTCTTCGCGCCCGCCTCCTGCGACTCGCCCTTCGTCCTGTATACGTCGCCGATTTCGGCGAGGGCCGCAGCCTCCGTCGCGATGTTCTTCTCCGCGCCCAGGCGGTCGAGCGCCTTTTGGAAGAATCCGACGAACTCCCGCTCGGCCTCGGGGCTCCCCGTGCCGAGGAGAATCCGCCCGGCCTCCCGGATGACCCGCGTGACCCCGCCGCTACGCGCCGGCGGGGCCATGTCCCGGCGGAGCGCCTCCTCGTAGGTTTCGACCGCCTCCCGGAGGTCGTGTTTCACGTAGATCGCGGCCATCTCCAGAAGGCTCTGGGTGAAGTCCGTGCGGTACGCATTATCGTCCTTGTCCGGGGGCGCGCCTTCGAGCGCCGCGTAGACTTTCCGCGCCTCGCCGAAGGAGCTTAACGCGTCGGCGGTCTTCCCCGCCTCGTTCTGGAGCTTGCCCATCTTGAAGAGGGCGTCGGCTTCGTCACGCGGGCGGCGCGCCTTCCGCCAGGACTCGCGCTCGCGGCCGTAGTACCACAGCGCCTCCGCCGGCTTCGCCTGCCCCCTGTAGAAGTCGCCGAACTGCGCGGAGGCCCGCGCCCGGGCTTCGTCGCCGGCGGCGAGCAAATCCTGCTCGACGTACTTCCGGAGCTGCGCTTCCCCGGCCCCGGTCTTGGCCGCCGTCTCGGCTATTTTACGGACGATCTCCCTCTCTTCAGTTTCCCGCGAGCCGCTCTCGGCCTCACTCGACTTCGCACGGAGGTAGGCCGCGTGCGCCTGTTTGTAATAGTCGAGGGCGCGGCCCGTGTCGTTTAACTCCTCGTAGAGGCCGGCGAGGGTTTTGGTGACGGCGGCCTCCCTCACATCCTCCTTTTCGGCGCGGTAGGTCTGACGCGCCAGCTCGTATTGCTCGACGGCCTTCGACTGGGCGGGGCGGCTGTCCTTCCGGGCCTGGTAGATGCCGCCGGCGGCTATGTGCATGAGCGCCGCCGCCAGCGGTTGCTGCGCGCGGACGTAGGCGTCGGCGGCCTTGTTGTAGTAATCAATGACCTGCCGTTCCGCCTCTTCGTCGTAATTCTCCTCCGCCCCCTCCCCCGGCTCAGCGGCGGCCGCGGCGGCCCGCTTGGCCGCGTCTTTGTTCCTCGCCGAGAGGATGGCGGCCGTTTTTCTGAACAGATGCGCCTCTTCGAGAGGCATCTGAGCCTCCCGGTAGGCCGCCCGCGCCTTTTCGTAAATCTCAAGCCTCTGCACGACCTCGTTCCAGACCTCCTCCTCTGACAGCTTCCCCGCGCCCTTGTCGGGCACATCGCCTTCGAGCTTGAGCGCGGTCAGGCCGAGCTGTACGTCGCCGAGTTTGCTGAGAATCTCGCCCTCGCGCCGCGGGCGGTCGGGGCCGCCGACCGCCCGGTTGAACCCCAAGGCCCGGTCGTAGAATTCGGAGGCGCGCGCCGCCTCCTCGGCCCAGACCTCGAACATGTCCTTCTCGCTCTTACCCTGCATCAGCAGCGAAACCATTTGCGAGTACTGCTGGAGCTGCCGGGCCATGGCGGCTTCCGGGTCTTCGCCCGGGTCTTCGATCTGGTCGGAGGCGTCCATCATTTCCGCCATGATGAAGTCAACGAATGCCCTCCCCTTAAAGATGTCGGCGATCTTGAGGTTCGCGTAGGCGCGGCCGGCCGGGTCTTTGAGTTCCCCGTAGCGCTCGTCGAGCTTGGTGAAGTTCTCGACCGCCTCCTTGATGCGCCCCTCCATGAGGTCGCTGAGGGCGACCCCCTTGAGGGCCTCGATCTGCACCTTCTTGCTGGCTAGCTCGGCCTCGGCCGCGCGCTCGTTGGCGAGCCTGGCCTGCCGGTCGGCCTCCCGCTTGAGGTCGTCGGCGACCCGCCGGGCCTCGGCCTCGCGCGCCTGCGCGCGCACGGCTTCTTCCTTCTGCCCCTCGGCGATCTTCTTCTGCTTCTCGGCCTCCGTCTTCTGCTCGTTGGCCCGGTCGCGCTCGTGGGCGACCTCGACGAGCGCGTTTTTGGCGATCCGCTCCTGCTCCTCGGCGTTGCCCTTCTGCTTGTCGGCCTCGGTCTTCTGCTTATCGGCCTCGGCCTTCTGCTTATCGGCCTCGGCCTTCTGGTTTAAGGCGTAGGCCGTGAGCGCGCCCATGCCGACGAGCAGGAGGACGAGGGCGGCCATGCCCACGGCGAGGCGGTTGGCGCGCCGCTGCTCCTTCCGAATCTTCTCCTCGGCCTCGGCGCGCTGGCGCGCGAGCCGGCGCGCCTGCGTGTAGCGCGACTGCCAGTTGAGGATGGCCGGGCCGAGCACGTCGTGAAACAGCTCGTAGCGCTCCTCCTGGCCCGGCACCGTGACCTTGCGCAGGATGCACATCTCCTGCCGGGAGCTGAGGTGGGTCAGGACGCTGCGCACGGCCGCGGGGTCGAGCTCGGCCCAGGAGGCGAGGGCCGAGGGCTGCTGCGCGATCTTCGCCCCCGCCGGGGTGACGAGGAAGCGCAGCACCGAGGCGGCGGCGTCGCGCTCGCCCTCGTCGAGCTTCGACATCACCTCGTCGAGGTGCGTGCGCGCGATGTTCTTGGCCCCGCCCAGTTCGTTCAGCGTGTCGAGGCGCAGGGTGTCGGAGCCGAGGCGGCGCTCCTCCTCCCAGAGCCGCGTCAGGACCACCTGGAGGAACGGCGTCTCGATTCTCGCGCCGCCGGGGCCGCTGCGCCGGTCGGCGGCGGGTTGCTCCGCCCTGTCGCCCAGGTTCTCCGGGCCGACCTGCCGGAGGATCGCCTCGACCAGCTCGGGCTGGATGCTTTTCTGCGCCTCCGGGTGCTCGGCGTTGTACACCTCGAGCGGCCTGGTGATGGCCTCGGCCGCCGACTCGCGGTCGAGGTTCTCCAGGCGCAGGAGGTTGGTCAGCAGGTTCGGGATGCGCACGCGGAAGCGGTCGAGCTTGCTCAGCTCCTCCTCGCGCATCGAGATCATGAAGTTGACGCCGTCGTCGTGCTGGTTGACGGCGCGGGCGAACTCGGCGTCGAAGCCTTCGGCGCTGGTGCCCGGCGTGTGGTAGAGGAAGTACTCCTCGAACTGGTCGAAGATCAGGAGGATGCGGAGCTGAAGCCCGCGCGCGCAGCCGAGCAGCAGGTCGTCGAGGGTGAAGTCCTCGGCCGCGGGCGCGCCGCCCGCCCCCCGCCCCGCCCTCTCGTCCCCCTCGGAACCCTCGGCGAGCGCCGCGC
>JALZHT010000475.1 GCA_030860645.1 Acidobacteriota bacterium | reverse complement strand
GCGTACGACGTCGCGCGCGACTACGCCCTCGAGCGTCGGCAGTTCGGCAGCCGGATCGCCGACTTCCAGGCGATCCAGTGGAAGCTCGCCGACATGGCGACCGAGCTGGACGCGGCGCGCCTCCTCGTCTACCGCGCCGCGTGGCTGAAGGACGCTGGCGCCGAACCGTCGCTTTTGACGCGCGCGGCGAGCGAGGCCAAGTTCTACGCGACCGAGGCGGCGCAGCGCGTCGTCGACCAGGCCGTCCAGATCCACGGCGGCTACGGCCTGGTGCGCGGCTCCGCGGTCGAGCGCCTCTACCGCGACGTGCGCGCGCTGCGCATCTACGAGGGCACCACCGAAATCCAGAAGCTCATCGTCGCGCGCGAGCTGGCGGCCGACGAGGCGACGCTCGAAGTCGAGACGCCCGCCACCGCGCGCGCGGTCTTCGAGCGCGTGCTCGCGGAGTACCCGGCCCTGCGCCGCTTCGGCCGCACGCTCCTCGTCGCCGTCAACCAGGAGTACGCGCGCGACCTCGACCGGGAAGTCCGCGACGGCGACGAGTTGGCCGTCTTCCCGCCCGTCTCCGGCGGCCACGAAGAGGCCGCCGCCGAGGCCCCCGGCGGCGCGCAGGACTTCTTCGAACTCACGACCGAGCCGATTGACGTGGGCGCGGTCTCGCGCCGCGTCGTGCCCCGCCGCTGCGGCGCGACCGTCACGCTCGACGGCTACGCCCGCGAGTGGACGAAGGGGCGGCGCACGCTCTACCTCGTCTACGAAGCCTACGCCCCGATGGCCCTCGGCGAGATGCGCCGCCTCGGCGCGGAGGCGCACCGCCTCTTCGACATCGCCCACATCGGCATCGTCCACCGCACCGGCCGCACCGACCTCGGCGAGACCTCCGTCGTCATCTCCGTCAGCGCCCCCCACCGCCGCGCCGCCTTCGCAGCCTGCGAGTGGGCCATCCGCGAACTCAAGCGCACCGTCCCCATCTGGAAGAAAGAGTTCTTCGAAGACGGCTCCGTCTGGGTCGAAGGCGAGGGCGCGCCGGGGCACGCGCAAAGCGGCGAGAGGTAGGCGGAAGGCGGCGCGGGGAGTTTTCGTATCTGGCACCGGTGGTAAGAAATTTGCCCTGCCGGAATCGAGAGGGCGGCGGTATATTCTCCGCGGTCACGCCGCGCCGACGCGAGTCCTCAAAGCGGCGGGGCCGGGGCCGCCCATTTAAGCGTCGAGGTGAGTGTAGATGAAAGACGTGGTCGAGGAGTTCGAGCGGACGGTGGAGGAGGCGGCGCGGCGTCTGCTGGCGCTGGGCGAGGCGGAGAGCGGGCGGCGGCCGGCGGGCGGCGGGTGGTCGGCGAAGGAGACCGTCGGGCATTTGATTGACTCGGCGGCGAATAACCACCAGCGGTTCGTGAGGGCGCAGGCGCGCGACGACCTCGTCTTTGACGGTTACGAGCAGGACGCGTGGATCGCGGCGCAGCACTACCAGGATGCGCCGTGGGGGCGGCTCGTCGAGTTGTGGCGGCTGTATAACCTGCACCTCGCGCACGTCGTCGCGCGCGTGCCGGAGGGCGAGTTGAGGCGGCCCCGGCACCCGCACAGCCTGCACCGCATCGCGTTCCGTCTCGTGGACGAGGCCGAGCCGGCCACGCTCGAATATTTAATCCGCGACTACGTCGAGCACCTGAAACACCACCTCAAGCAGATAGAAACGATGAGCGCCGAACGCGGGACGGTGAACTGAAAGACGACTTGTTCTTAGTTCACCGTCCCGCGTCCCGCGCTCATCGTCTCACCGTGCCGGGTGTGGTATGCTGCCTGCCCTCCGACACCCAGTTCAGACGAAACCAGGAGCGAGAAGGTCATGGCTTACACTTACGACGAGTTGAGGCACAAGACGGTCGCGGAGCTGCGCGAGATCGCCTCCGGCATCGAGCACGATGCGCTGCAAGGCTACACGCAGTTGCACAAAGACCAACTCCTGCACGCGCTCGCCGCGGCGCTCGGCCTCGACACGCACACCCACCACGAGGTTGTCGGCATCAACAAGACCGACATCAAGACGAAGATCAAGGCCCTCAAGCGCGAGCGCGACGAGGCCATCGGCGCGCACGACCGCGAACGCCTCAAGCGCGTCCGCCGCCAGATTCACCGCCTCAAACGCGAGATTCACAAGGCCACGGTCTAGCGCCGCGCGCCGAGCCGTTCCGGGTTTGCGGGTTCCGAGTTGCGGGTTAAAGACGAGAATGGTTCTTAACCCGCAACCCGGAACCCGCAGCTTTTTGGCGTCGCCGGCCGCGGGCCTCTACTTCACGGTGACGCCGGCGGTGTTCGAGTAGCCGGAGTAGCCGCCGGCGTTGCTGGCGCGGACGCGGTAGTAGTAGGTCGTCTTACTCTCCACCGCCTCGTCCTGGTAGCTCGTGGCGTCGGCGGCGGCCGTCCCGACCTCCACGAAGCCGCCCGCGGCGTCCGTCGAGCGCTCGACGTGATAGACCTGTTCGTCGTCGGCGTTGTCCTCCCAGACGAGCATCACGCGGCTCTTCTTCGCGCCGCTGTTGTTGGGGCTTGCGGCCGTCAGGCCGGAGGGCGCGGCCGGCGGCGTGGCCGCCCCGCGGCAGGCGTCGTTGCCGGCGACGGTGTAGTCCGTGCCGCCGAAGTGATTGTCCATGTCCGCGATGACCTCGACGCGTGCCTACGGAGAGGCCCGGCGGCCACGAATTGTTCGGCTTCACCGGCTTGCATTATCCGGAGGGCGGTTGAGGAATTCTTGAGAGGCCGTGAGCACGCCGGGGCGGCCCGTGATTTGGGGCCGCCGCCGCGTCTCCCTAGCTTAGGCCGGCAGGCTTTCGACTAACTCGCCGACCCCGGGGCGGGCGAAAAGTAAAACTGAAAGGGCGCGGTTACCTTCAACGTCTCGGGAGCTTCATTGAGGCACTAACCTGATCCCGTGGGGGGTGAGTGTAAGCGTGAAGACACCCCCCTCCTCCACTTCAATCACCCCGTCGCCGCGACCTTGTGCGCGTTGCAGCAGGCCGAACTGCTCGAACACCCCGTCGGCGATGAGGGTGTAGGCGTACCTACCCGACCGCGGGACTTCGACTTCCGCCGAGGCCGTCGGGGCATCCTGGTTAACCATCAGATTAGCCACCAGTTCGCCTTTGATATACACCTGTACGTCTTCGCTGACTTGCGTCGGCCCGAGCTGGTTGGTGATGGTGAACGCCACCGCGCTCTTTGCGGGAATCGAGGGGGGCGGATCGCTGATTGGCCTCGACGTAGGCGTGGGCGCGGCGGGCGAATCCAGGAGGTCTCTTCTGGTATTTGAATCCGGCCGATCCGTCCTGCCTATCTCCCACCCGAGCCACTGTCGAACTTCCGGCACCACGACCACGGCGGCGATACAGGAGATCAGCGCAATGGCAAAGGTGATGAGGGCGCCGATACGGTTCATAACACGCTCCTTTCAAGCCTTAGTGTGAGAAAGCGGCCAGGACGCGCATTCTACTACCAAAACTGTAAATGTTAACAACTTTCTCGACAAAGTAGCCGCCCGCGCGGCACGACCGCGTCGCCGCGCACCCGACGCCGGCAACCCGGAGACGTTCCCGCGGCCCGGAAATTGAAGCTCTAAGCTTAGGCACGGTGCGCGAAGCCGCGGCGGGGCGGCTTTTCGGGCGCTCCGAAAGTAAAAAGCGCGTCGGCGGGTCGAGAGTTGTTCTCGAC
>JALZHT010000474.1 GCA_030860645.1 Acidobacteriota bacterium | reverse complement strand
ATGCCTGCCTCCCTCGCGGGCGCGGGCAGCGTGAGGGCGCGGGTGGCGGGGCGCTGTGCGTCGAGTCGGGCGTCAGCCCAGAAGGAATTTGCGGCCATTTTCGAGTAGCACCTCCAGGTCTTGTTTTGATTCGGATTCCGCGTAGATGCGCACCAGCGGCTCCGTCCCCGACGGGCGCAGCAACAGCCAGGAGCCGTCGGCGAAGATGAACTTCACGCCGTCCGTGCGGTTGACGCGCGCGACGCGCCGGCCGCCGATGGATTCCGGTTCGCGGGCGAGCCTTTCGGGTAGCTCGCGGACGATGTCCGGCGTCAGCCGCACGCCGATGCGCGCCCCTTCGAGCCGCCCGACGCGTGCATACAGAGCTTCGAGCTGTTCCGTCAGGCTGGCCCCGCGCGCCGCGACCGCCTCGGCCGCCAGCAGGCACGCGATGATGCCGTCCTTCTCCGGGTAGTGGCCCCGGATTGACATCCCGGCCGACTCCTCGCCGCCGAGCGTAATCTTGTCCTGAATAATCAGCTCGCCGATGAACTTAAAGCCGACCGGCGTCTCGTAGAGCGGCAGGTCGCGCGCCGCCGCCACGCGGTCGACGAGGTGCGACGTGGCGACCGAGCGTGCGACGCCCGCCGTCCAGCCGCGCGACTCGGTCAGGTAATCGAAAAGGAGCGGGATCAGGTTGTTCGGCGTGACGAACGTACCGTCGGCGTCGAGCACGCCGAAACGATCCCCGTCGCCGTCGGTCGCCAGCCCGAGCACGCACCCGCTGCGCTGCATGACTTCGCGCAACTCGTCGAGGTGTTCCGAATCCGGCTCCGGCGAGCGCCCGCCGAACAGCACGTCGCGCCAGTCGTGAATCGTCTCGACCTCCAGCCCGTGCTTGCGCAGGGCGTAGTCGAGATAGCCCCGCCCCGTCCCCCAGAGGGGGTCGTAGGCGTAGCGCCCGCCGGCTTTGGCGATTAAATCGAAGCGTACTTTACTTTCCAGGTCGGCGATGTAGGTCGGCCGCGGGTCGTAAAGTTCCGCGGCCGAAGCCCCGCCCGCAGCCGTTGACGTTTCGGCTTCGCCGCTTTCGGCAATTAAAGCCTCGACCCGCTTTGTGACCTCGGGGAGGGCGGGCGCGCCGTCGGCGGTCGAAAACTTCATCCCGTTGTATTCAGGCGGGTTATGCGATGCCGTGAAGTTAATCGCGCCGACCGCGCGGCGGTGGCGGATGGCGTGCGAGATGGTCGGCGTCGGCGTCGGGCGGTCGCAGACCAGCGCGCCGAAGCCCGACGCCGATAGTTCTTCGACGCAAATCTCAGCGAATTTCTCCCCCATAAAACGCGTGTCGTAGCCGACTATGAGCGTCCCGCCTTCTCCGGCCCCGGCCTCTCGCAGTTGGCGACAGATGGCCCGCGTCACCCTCCGCACGTTGGCGAAGGTGAATTCGTCCGCGATGATTGCGCGCCAGCCCGATGTGCCGAAACGAATAGCCATTTCTCTTCTAACCCCTTTGAGAATCTGCCGAAAAATCCCAAAGAAGGCTATTGGACGGATACCACAAAACGATGTGACGGAAATCGCTTTGATTTGTTTGCCACTGGAGAAATTAGCGACAAAGCGGCGAGAATGTAGCATCCATGTTGTTAAACTGTAAAGACTTTGATTTTCAACGACTTATGCGTGTAAGTTCAACGCTTACTTGAAGTAAGCGGTCTGTGTCGAGAGTTTTGGCGAACACGGGGCGAACGGAAATCCGCGGGAAGGGCATCCTCGCCCGAGAGTCTTTAAGGGCAGCAGGATAGAGCCATAGAACCCGACGCACAGGTGTGGAAAACCGAATCTGTTAACGAGCGATGTTTAACCAGATTGAAAAACGGCATTAAACGCAGCAAAATGTTAAATGTGTTGACACTCAACTCCCGCTCCGCATAGACTACTAACCGCCTTCGTCGTGGCTACCAATTAGCTCCGACAACGCGGACTAAATTCTCTCCTGTTTCGCCCGTTCCGCCATCTTGCCCAGACCCCCTCAAGCCATTCCCGGCAACTGATGCGGCCGCCTTTTGCCGGTTCGATGCATGATTTCGACCAGGGTTTTTTTAAGTCCATATGTCCGGCGTAACGCCTTCGTGTCCCCCCGGAAACGTTGAAAACAATGCCGACCAGGCGTATCGTCTGCCGCTCGCGTCGATGGTGAGGGCCCTCTGCCGGGCCGCCGACACGGGCGCGGACGTGCTTTACGGCGTGGTGCTGAAAGCGGCGCTGATGATCGACGCCACGGCGCAGACCTACGGCCTCGCGACCTTCGCGCAGAGGCCGGGCGAGTTGCCGCGCCTTAAATGGGTCGAGGGTCTGAATCAAGACGAAATTGGCGAGGCCGAGGCGAGGGTGGGGGCGGCGCTCGCGCAGGAGGACGGCGCGCTGGAGATGAGGGCGGGCGACCAGACCATCTGCCTGATCCTCTCCGCCACCACGCCGCAGCGCGAGGGCGCGGCCATCTACGGCCGCTGCGTGCGCCCGCTGACGGAGCGACAGGCGCTGGAGCTGCGAGTCCTCTCGGACGTGGCGCGGCTCGCGCACGCGCACGCGCAGTTGCGCGAGGAGTTGCACAAGCCGGTCACGACGCCGGCGCACGCCGAGGTGGCGGCCGCGTCTTTACCGGGCATGGTCTTCGTGAGTCGCGCGATGACGGCGCTCGCGCACTCGGTCGAGCGCGTGAAGGATTCGGACTCGACCGTGCTCATCACGGGCGAGTCGGGGACGGGCAAGGAGCTGATCGCGCGCGCCATCCACCGCCTGAGCCGCCGCGCGCAGGCCGCCTTCATCCCCTTCAACTGCACGGCGGCCCCGGCCGACCTCATCGAGAGCCTGCTCTTCGGCCACCGCAAGGGCGCGTTCACGGGCGCGCACGCCGACCACGAAGGTCTCGTCCGCGCCGCCGAAGGGGGCACGCTCTTCCTCGACGAGATCGGCGACCTGCCGCTCGCCTTGCAGCCGAAGCTCCTGCGCTTTTTGCAGGAGGGCGAGGTGCACGCGCTCGGCGAGCGCGCGCCGCGCCGCGTCAACGTGCGCGTGCTGGCGGCGACGCATAAGGACTTGTTCAAGATGGTGCAGGAGGGGACGTTCCGCGAAGACCTCTACTATAGGGTCAACGCGCTCACGGTGAACGTGCCGCCGCTACGCGAGAGGCCGGAGGACATCGCCGCGCTCATCTCACACTTCCTCTCGCACTACGCGCGGCGCAACGACCGCGCCGTGGCCGGCATCACGCAGGAGGCCATCGGCGAGCTGCAAGGCTACTCGTGGCCGGGCAACGTGCGCGAGCTGGCCGCCGAGATCGAGCGCCTCGTGCTCTACACGGACGAGGGCTCTTACATCGGCGTCGAGCAGATCAGCCCGCGCGTCCGCGCCGCCCACACGCAGGCGGCGGCCGGCGAGGAGTCGCCCGCGCCCGCGCACCTCGAAAACCTGCTGGAGGACTACGAGCGGCGCGTCATCACCGAGACGCTCAGGCGCAACAACTACAACGTGGCGCGCGCGGCCGCCGACCTCGGCCTCGGCTCGCGGCAGACGCTCTACAAGAAACTGAAGCGGCTGACGATCAACGTCGGCGACTTCCTCCACGACGAGGGCCAACAGCCCGGCCTCCAACTCCGCTCCGACAGGGCGTGAGCCGCTCCCGCTTGAAAGCCGACGTGCCTCGGGGAGAACGCGCGCGCT
>JALZHT010000473.1 GCA_030860645.1 Acidobacteriota bacterium | reverse complement strand
CATCTCGGGCGACCGGGTCATGGGCGTGCTCGAAGCGGTGCGCGAGGGCGCGGACGCAAGGCAGTTCACCCGCGGCGAAGCCTCCGTGCTCTCGGCCCTCGCGCTCCCCGTCGCGGCGGCCCTCTCGAACTCGGCGCGCGTCGCCGAGGCCGAGCGCCTGTCGCAGACCGACGACCTCACGAAGCTGCACAATGCGCGTTACCTGAGCCAGTACCTCGTCGGCGAGCTGAAGCGCGCGCGCCGCTACGGCTCGATGGTCACGGCCGTCTTCCTCGACCTCGACGACTTCAAGCGCGTCAACGACCGCCACGGCCACCTCGTCGGCTCGCACGTCCTGATGGAGATGGCCGGGGTCATCCTCGCGTCGGTGCGCGACACGGACGTGGTGTCGCGCTACGGCGGCGACGAGTTCGTTGTCGTCCTGCCGGAGACGGGCATCGAGCAGGGCCTGCGCGTCGCCGAGCGTGTGCGCGACCGCATCAGCCGCCACGCCTTCCACGGCGGCCGCCGCCTCTCGCTCTCCCTGACGGCCTCCTTCGGCGTCGCCTCCTACCCGCAGCACGCGCAGTCGCCGCAGCAGCTCGTCGCCGCCGCCGACACCGCCATGTACGAGGCCAAAGCCGCCCGCAAGAACTGCGTCAAATTCGCCGCCGAGACGACCCAGGGGGCCTGAGCACCGCCCTAAAAGATTTAACCCGCCGAGCCGAATTTCCGGCGACCCAACCGCCTCATTTCCGGCGGTTTTACGCCATCCACGCCGGAACTTTTGCCTTGAAATCGCCTCCGGCCGCGCCCATAATCTCCCACAGAGAGATGAGCGAAGACCGCACACAACAACTGCCTGACGACGGCGTGAGACTAATCCTTTCGCGGCTCGACTCGATTGACGCGCGCCTGACATTATTCGACGGGCGCATCAACAGGCTCGAAGAGCGCATGGCCGCGCTCGAAGAGAAGGTTGATCGCCGTTTACAGGAGACGCGCCCGGTCTGGGAGCAGGTCTTATCCAGGCTCGACCATATCGAGACGCGACTGACAAGCGTCGAGACCCGTTTGACCGGCGTCGAGACGCGACTTGAAGCCGTCGAAGGAGAGGTTTACGCCCTTAAGCGTAAATTCCGCGTCTACATCGAGGATCAGCTCAAGCGTGAGGACAGACAGGACGACTTGAAGGAGAAACAGGACGAACTCGAAGAACGCGGGCGCCGGCTGCAATCGGAGCCTGCGCAATAACGACCCACGACCCCTCAGCCCGCCTCACATTCGCGGCCGGAGGGCCGCCCGGGGCCGCGGCGGCGGCCCTTCCGTAAAAAGTGTTGGACTTTTTCGCCGTCTTGCGGTAAAGCAATATTCCGACACTAGCCGTTAAGCACCCCCCCGCTCGGAAGCAGTTCAGAGACACGTCTAACCAGGGCATTCCGCCCTCCCCGGACACGTCAGCTGAAGGTTCCGCGGTTAGCCAAACGCCCCTGTTCGTTGTATCTTTGTGGGTTGCCCCGCCGTGGCGGGCGACAGACAGGGGCCGGGAGCGCCCGGAGTGTCCCCGGCCGGGCGCGCAAGGTCGGGGCCGGAGCCGGTTGGCGTGTGCCCCGGGGCATCTCAGAAACCAGAGGTTACGGACACCGCGAATGGCATTTAAGTCACTCTTCAGCCTGTTCTCCAGCGACCTGGCTATCGATCTCGGGACGGCCAACACGCTCGTCTACGCGAAGGGGCGCGGCATCGTCGTCTCGGAGCCGTCCATCGTCGCCATCAACAAGGTCACTAACCAGCCCGAGGCCGTCGGCAAGGAGGCCAAGGAGATGCTGGGCCGCACGCCCGGCAACATCGTCGCCATCCGCCCGATGAAGGACGGCGTCATCGCCAACTTCGAGGTCACGGAGAAGATGCTCCAGCACTTCATCCGCAAGGCCCACAACGGCAAGACCTGGGTCAGCCCGCGCGTCGTCATCGGCATCCCCTCCGAGATCACGCAGGTCGAGCGCCGGGCGGTCGAGGATTCGGCCTACCGCGCCAAAGCCTCCGAGGTCTACCTCGTCGAGGAGGCGATGTGCGCGGCCATCGGCGCGGGCCTGCCCATCACGGAGCCGCACGGCAACATGATCGTCGACATCGGCGGCGGCACGACCGACATCGCCGTCATCTCACTTTCGGGCATCGTCTACTCGCGCGCCGTCCGCGTCGCCGGCAACGAGATGGACGAGGCCATCACGCAGTACATCAAGCGCAAGTACAACCTGCTCATCGGCGAGCGCACGGCCGAGGCCATCAAGATCGAGCTGGGGTCGGGCTTCCCGCTCGACGAGCCGCTCTCGATGGACGTGCGCGGCCGCAACCTCATCGAGGGCATCCCCAAGACCATCACCATCTCGGACGAGGAGGTCAGGGAGGCCCTGGCCGACTCGGTCGCCACCATCGTCAACGCCGTGCGCGTCGCGCTCGAACGCACGCCGCCCGAACTCTCCGCCGACATCGTCGAGCGCGGCATCGTCCTGACGGGCGGCGGGGCGCTTTTGAAGAACCTCGACAAGCGGCTCTCCATCGAGACGGGGCTGCCCGTCTCCATCGCCGACGACCCGCTCTCCTCGGTCGTGCTCGGCGCGGGCAAGATGCTCTCGGACTTCGACCTCCTCAAGCGCGTCAAGTGGGACAACACGCTCACCAGCGGGATGTAAAGAAGAGTTTCGAGTTTAAAGTTTCGGGTTTCGAGTTGAAGACAATTTCTTAACTCGAAACTTTAAACTCGAAACCGGGTGTCATGGTTCGCAGTACCCAGAAGGAGATTCGGCAGCGCGCGCCGGTGTGGCTCGTCGTGCTGCTCGCCGTCAACTTCGGCCTGATGTCGTGGCACGCCCGCGACCCCTTGACCAGGCAGAGCGTCATCCGGGTCTGGGCGCAGGCGGCGCTCTCACCCTTCCAGCGGGGCGTGACCGGGGTGGGCGGCTTCGGCGTCAACCTCTTCGGGCGCTTGGGCCGGATGCGCGCGGCCGAGGCCGAGAACGAGCGCCTGCGGGCGCGGCTCGCCGAGGTCGAGAACGAGTTGCGCGACGCCCGCCAGGCGCGCGACGAGAACGAGCGGCTCAAGGGGCTGCTCGACTTCCGCCGGGACGCCTCCTACCAGACCATCCCGGCCCGCGTCATCGCCCGCGACCCCTCGGTCTGGTTCAACACGGTCATCGTCAACCGCGGCACGGCCCACGGCGTTGACCTCAACATGCCGGTCGCCACGCCCCAGGGCGTCGTCGGCCGGGTGGTCGCCGTCAGCCCCCTGACGAGCCAGATCATGCTTCTGACGGATGAGCGGGCGGCGGCCGGCGCGGCCGTCGGGCAGTTGGGCGCGTCGAACGCCATCGGGTCGGTGCGCGGCTTCGGCCGCAACGGGCTTTTGGAGATGCGCTACGTCTCGGGCCTGGAGACGGTCAACGTCGGCGACTATGTGGTTACTACGGGCCAGGACGGTATCTACCCACCTGGCCTGAACGTCGGGACGGTCGTAGAAGTGACGCCGGGCACGGCCACGACGCCGCACACGATCCGCGTCCGGCCGGGCGCCCGCCTCGACTCGCTCCAGGAGGTGCTCATCCTGCTCTACCGCCCGCCGCAGCCCTCCGCCCCCGAGCGGACGCTGCCGAACATGGACAAGGGGAAGAAGTAGTTTCGAGTTTCGGGTTTCGAGTTTCGAGTTAAGACAAGAAAGTTTTTAACT
>JALZHT010000472.1 GCA_030860645.1 Acidobacteriota bacterium | reverse complement strand
GGTCGGTGCTGGCGAGCGGGACGACGGCGAAGCCCTGCGGCACGGTGCTGCGGAAGGCGACCGTCGTGGTCGGCCCGATGACCGTTAGGTTCTCCTCGGGCGAGACGACGAGCATGAACTTGTCGAGCGGCGTCGTGAAGGTGTGCCTCACCGCGCCGTCTATGAACGCGACCGGCCCGAGCAGCGTCACTTTGCCCATCGGGTCAATGGCGTAGACGTGCAGGTTCGAGGTGGTTGTCGGCAGGCCCGCGAGGTCGAGCGTGACCATCGTGTGGTCTGCCATGCGCATCACCTTCGCGCGGCCCGCCGCATTCGCCAAGTTCGCGCCGGGCGCGAACCCTACGATGACTTCTTTCTGCGCCGGGTACTCGATGACCGTCCACGAGCCGTCGGCGTTCTGGGCGGCCTGCGTGGTCTGCGTCGTGGTGGTGGTGGTGGTTTGCTTCTCGCCGGCTAATTCTGTGTTAGAAATGCTCGAACGGCTTCCGGTTGGCCTTCTTGCCACCAACTCGGCGGCAGCGTACGCGGAAGACTTCACATCAGATGATGCATCTTTCTGTGCGGCCTTCCTCAGTGCGGTAAGTACCTCGGGTTGATCACCTATTGCACCTAGGGCCTCGGCGGCCCTAATACGGACTGGTACCGAGGTGTCCTTTTCTAGCGCGTTTATGAGGGAGGCTACTACCTGCTCTTTTTCATCTGGTCGGAGTTTGCGTAGCGAGGCAACGGCCTGAATTGTGTACGCGCGAATATTTGGAAAGATCGTCGGGTTATTGATCAGCTCTACAAGCTCTGTGGGTGTGACACTGCTCTCGTATTCCGGATCTTTATTCCGAGCTAGAACGAACTGAAATATTTTCGCTTTACGTTCATAGTCGTCGTTTATCAGGTGCTCGTACTGCGGGTCCGCTTTAAGTTCTGAGATGAATTGATTGATTTGCGCCGTCGCATCCGGGTCATTTCGATAATGATACTTGTAAACCTCGATATTCCAGATAAAGGTGTCATTCGCATCGTGAGGTGTAACCGTCTCCTTTAAGAGCTCAAGCTTATTATGGATTTCTTGACGTGCACTTTGGACAGCCACAGGCTCGCCCTCAGGCTGCGTTAGTTCCCCTGTATCTATCGGCTTTAGTTTAACGACTTGGAACGGCCAGCTATGCTTGCTACTGGCCATCCCTGTGTTGATCGACTCTGTCCTATGTGGCTTGTAACCGAGACTGTGGAAAACTAGGTAGACATTTAGAGAAACAGGTACCTTGATGCAATACCATTCGCCGTTGGAAAACTCTTTTTTTATGAACTCTTTATTGTTGGATTTCCTCGCTATGACTTCTACTATCCACTGATCAGCCGGTGAAGTCTTTTTGACTTCGCTCACCGCCTGCCCATAGAGAGCTGACGTATCACAATCCGCGCTTACCGATCCCTGTTGGGCTGCTGCCGTAGAGAGCAAGAGAAAGGTAATCAAAAACCCGCGATATTTCAGCATAACTTTGTTACCCCACTTTTTGGAACCAGTATGAGGTGTTGAGACTTGAGGGCGTTAACTGGGTGCCCTTCCCTACCGCCCCTAAGCATACATCAATACGCACTGATATATCACCTTTAATCTCCAGCGCCCATTTCCGCTCTCTGGCGTATCCCAGATTAGACCGCATTTCCTCAACGCCGATCTGAGGTTCTAATAAATTGGCGTCTATGATTTCTACTCCTTCTCGGATCAGCAAAACGCTGATAAACAAATCCGAGTAATCCGCCATTCTAGGAATGCTTTTGATTAGCGAAAATTGCCTTGTAGTGGTGAATTTATTTTTCTCTTCGGATGAACATTTCCCGTCGGGCTGTTCCTTCCACTCTTCAGCTTTTATCGTAGTTTTAGTTGACTCTTTAGGGGGTTCCTCCCTGGGGATGCGGTATATCCCCCTCGTAACCTTCTTGACCTCAAAGATTTTCGAGGCGCCGGCGTAATTCACGATTAGCTCTTTAACAGTCGCCTGGGCGGGTACTCTTGCAAAGGTGAACTCCCCCTTGTCGGATGTTTTCGTCTCAAGGCCGGTATCTTTTATTCCAACGTTGGCACCCGCGACCGGCGTGAATACGTCTTCGGGTTGACTACGATCCTCATAAGCGACATAGCCGCTGAATGTGTAGTACGGAAAGATAATGTCTTTTAAGGGTTGTAGAAGAATAATGTAAAAACCGGCTGCCCCGGTCACACTAATAATCCCGGACACGCCGATAGGGAGTTTAATAAGTGCTTCACTGCTAGTCACTGTGAACAACACTGTCGCAATGCAGGCGGCTATAATCACCCCGGTTATCCCTTGTACGAAAGGGTTAGTCCTTAGGCTTTCGGAGGTAATGACGAGAATGACATAACCGAATCCGAAGATGGCTGCTAATAGAGCAACGATTCCATTAATGTTTTTGCGTTTAGGCATGTCCTCTTACCTTCAGGATTACAGAGAAGTATGCTGCCGTTGTGGAGAATTAGAGTGTTCAATGCTCGGGCTTTAGGTAAGTAACGCGCTAGGAGTAGTCTTGCTCATTTATGAGGAAATCGCGTTCACAAGAGGCAGAGCGTTCATTTCAGCTTTGATGAAGCCTAGGTGAAACAGTGGTGGTTGAAAGAGCAAGTATGTGCCATTAAATATGCTTGTGAGCTTACTAAACTGCGCACTAGGGTTAGTGAAATTAGTATTAATGAATCCGGTTGTCAATTAGAATCTTCCCATTTAAGATTCATACGCACCACTTCTACCCTCGCATTCCAGCCTACTTCATCTCTACTTCCTCCTGGCACATTCGCGCGTACCAGCTCACTGTTGCATAACATAAAGGGCGATGACGTTGTTGCATAAACAGGGATGAGCGTAGCCCACTCCCCGACTGAACCACTCTCAGGCCGCGACCGCGTAGCTGTCGGGCATCCCGAGGTGCGTCATCCGGTTCAGCGCCGCGCACCGCACGAGCACCTGCGCCGCCTGCCCCTCGAAGCTGCGCGCGCTGACCCTCTCGCCGAAGATCGTCTTCATGCGGAAGACGGCCGTCTCGGCCAGCGAGCGCCGGTGGTAGCCGCTCCCGCGCTTCCACGCCGCCCGCCCGCACCGCCTGATCGAACGCAGGTTCTCGTCGCGGGCGTGCCGCTCGGCTTTCGTGTTGCCGTGCTGCCAGATGCGCGCCCGCTTCTGCGGCGGGATGGCCGCCCGCGCCCCCCGCCCCCGGATGGCGTCGTAGCAGCCCCGCGCGTCATAGGCCCCGTCGGCCGAGACCTGCGCGACCCGGCCCGCCGCGGCCCCGAGCAGGTCGGGCAGCAGCTCCGAGTCCTTGAAGTCGTTGGTCGTCACGGCCGCGGCGGCGAACTCGCCCGTCGCCTCGTCCACGGCGAGGTGGAGCTTGCGCCACGTCCGCCGCTTCGAGTACCCGTGCTGGCGCGCCTTCCACTCGCCCTCGCCGTAGACTTTGACGCCGGTCGAGTCCACCACCAGGTGCAGCGGCGCGTCTTTGGCGCGGCGCGGCAACCTGACCGTGAGCGAGCGGCGGCGGCGCGAGAGGGTCGTGTAGTCGGGCACGGGCAGCCCCACGCCGAGCAGGCGGAAGACCGAGCGGGTCAGCCCCTCGGTGGCCCGCAGCGGCAGCCCGTAGACCTCGCCGAGCGTCGCCATGCAGAGGATGGCCGCCTCGGAGTAGGTGCGCGGCGAGCCGCGGCGGCCGGCGCGCC
>JALZHT010000036.1 GCA_030860645.1 Acidobacteriota bacterium | reverse complement strand
CTGCCGGCGTCACGGTATCTGGTAGGAATTGAAAGGCGGGTCGTCTAGAACGGCCGGCGAGTCAACGCGCGGCGCGCACTTTTAAAGCTCGAATAACGTTTCTTGAGGCGTCGGGCGGCGGAAAGTATTCGGCCGTTCGGGTTTCCTACCCCGATTGAAGCCTAGGCGTGCGCAGTGCAACTCGAAGACCTGCTCGACCACACTCCACTGTTCGCTATCCCCCGCATCCGCTCGACGAACTCGCTCGAATTGAGACGGCCGCCCCTGGCCTCAAGTATGCGGTTGATGATCCTGTCCGCTTTCGTCGGCAGATCCTCGCGCAGGCGCTCGACGAAATACTCTTTAACGCTTCCTGGGAGGCGGAGCATGCTCATGAAGGCGCGGGTCGCCCCGGCCTCCTTCGACCGCCTCAATATCTCCGGGACGTGAGAGTCGTTGTAGCTCAGGATGATCGGCGCGATGCCGACGCCGACTCTCACGCCCGCTGCGGAGAGTTCCGCCATCGCCTTCCACCTCGACTCTGGGTTCGGGGCGTGCGGCTCGAAGGGGCGGGACGACTCATTGTCTTTGAAGGGGATTGTGAACCACACCTCCGCGTCCGCCTCCCTGGCGAGCTGTGAGAGGACGTCTACGTCCCGCCTGACGAGGGCAGACTTGGTGACGACCGACACGGGCTGGCGGAACTCTAGGCACACCTCAAGGCACGACCTGGTGAGCTTGTAATTGGATTCGAGCGGCAGGTAGGGGTCCGAGGTGAAGGAGAAGGTGATCACCTCGCCCTTCCATGAAGGGCGCATCAGTTCGTGCCTCAGTAGTTCCGGCGCGCGGACTTTGACCACGATCTTCCTGTCGAAATCGGTCCCGGCGCCGAAGCCCAGGTACTCGTGGGTGGGGCGGCTGAAGCAGTACGTGCAGGCGTGCTGGCACCCGCGGTAGACGTTAACCGTCCACGGCATGAAGCCCGCCACGTCCGGGGACTCGACTTTGTTAATGACCGTGCGGGTGGCGTCCTCCTCGAAGACCTCTGTCTCGGCGCGTGGCGGCTCGCCGATGTACTCGACTGAGGTGGAAAGCCACGGGTTTGCCGGGTTTTGAACGTGACGCATACGACTACCTGCACTGCTGATAAATGATCGGGGAGATCTCCCCTTGGCCCTTCCCTTACAATTTACCGGGCGGCAATTCAAACAGAATTCACAGCCATCTGCTCGGTCAATTCCACCCCCTGGTTGCGTGGGCTGTTGACCAACACGCCGACCGGGTAGCCGAGCATCTCTGCTGAGGGATAAGGCCGCAGCAACCCTTTGACGAGATCAGATTTTCCGACCTCCGCCTCAAGCCACAACTCGTGATCTTCCGGGCGTAGGATGACCGGCATGCGGTCGTGCACGGGACGCAGCACATCGTTGGCTTCAGTCGTCAGGATGGTGCAGGAGTTGATGACCTCGCCGCCTTCCCCTTCCCATCGCTCCCACAGCCCGGCGAAGCCGAAGGGGCCCCAGTCGCGCATTTTGAAGAAGTAGGGTTGCTTCCTTCCCCCGGCCCTTTGCCACTCGTAAAAGCCGTCCGCCGGAATGAGGCACCTCCTGCGCGTGAATGCCTCCCGAAAGGAGGGCTTCTCCGTGACGGTTTCGGAGCGCGCGTTAATGAGCTTGTTGCCTATGGCGGGATCTTTCGCCCAGCGCGGCACGAGCCCCCACTTAAAGAACGTCGCCTCACGCACCCCGGCCGCCTCACGAATCACCAGAACCTGCTGCGCCGGCGCGACGTTGTAGCGCTCGGCGAGCGGCGGCACCTCTTCGACTTTGAACTTCTCGGCGATCCTCTTCGACGGCGACCTCTGGGCAAATCTTCCGCACACCGCTTCTTCCCCTCCACGGACATTAAGTAGAAAAAGTCTGGACAGACATTTGTTTTGTGCATTATACATAATTTCAGCTTTGAGACGATGCCAAAATTCGGAGAGGTTTAGTGCATGGAAGTGGTAGGAATCTACCGGCCGTGGGTCTGCTCGTCGACTCAGGAAACCGGGACGCTAAAGACCGCCATTCCCGTAGGCGTCCTCAAAAAGGAACGCGCAGGCAGCCAACTCCACCCCGGGTCAACCTCGGCGACCTCTACCTTAGGCAGGGGAAACTGCCCGAGTCGGAGGTGATGAGCCGCCGGGCGATCTCACTCCTGGGCGAGTCGTTCGCGGACGAAGAGCTGAAGCAGTCCTACATCCCCGTCTTCCTGAGGGCGGCAAGGAATCTCGCCCTCATTGCCGCCCAAGGCAAGAGGTACGCCGAGGCAGAGAAGGGCTACAAATTCGTCGTCGAGATGGCCGAGAAGTTTTACGGGCGGAGCGACCCGAGCCTGATCGAGCCGTTGGAGGAGTACGCCGCCCTGCTCCGCGCGATGAATCGACCGGCCGAGGCCGCCCGGATCGAGGGCCGACTCCGGCTGCTCAAACGACAGTAACGCCAGCCGTCTCGCATCCCAGCCCGCCTCAAGCCCAGTCCTGCTGATGAAAGATAATTCTGACCTTCGGGATGGGCCGGGGTCGCACGTCACCCTCAGCTTTTAATTCCTTGAAAGTACCGTTCGCCGGCCGGCGTCGGGGTTTGTCAGTCGGTCGGGCGCGGTGATACATTTCACCGCCTCAGTTGTGCTTCGAGGCGGCCGATGCCCCGATGCCCGGCGAAGACTTCAACCTCATCACCCGGAAGTCTCATATCTGCATGAAACGTGGGGAATCTTCCCTGTAAGGTCAAATCCAGACGTTTACACTTAACGGGGCCGCCCTCGCAGAAGACCGCCGGCCACTTGACGCGGACCGTCCGGCGCTACTGCCGAAGCCCGACGCCGGCCTCACTCCGTCACGCGGCGCGCCCTCCAGGAGCCGACTACCTGTTCGTAGACCGCCTTGTCCTGCGGGTAGCGCGACTCCGGCGTGGAGAGCCCGACCGCGTACGTGATCCCGTCCGGCACGCCCGTCTCGGCTCCCGTCCTGAAGGCGGTGACGGAATCGTTGATCATGACCTCACCCGTCTCACGCGCCTGGTAGCGGAGGACGGCGCGCACGGCCGGCAGGTTGTGCAGGCGCGCCGGCTCCCGCCCCAGCACCTCAAGCCATGACGCATCATACTTCTTGGTGTATTCGATGAAGTTATCAACATCCTTGTCTACCGAAGCTTCCGGGTCGCCGATGTAGTACGCGCTGGTCCAGATATGCGCCTTCGGCTGCTCGGACAAGGTAATGCCGATCCCGTGGTCGGGCGCGGGGTCGGCCGCGTTAGTGCCGACCAGCCCCTTTGGTATCGTCACAGAGTAACCATATTGGCGGTTGTAGTAGCGTCCCCTGAAGACTCTCCTGCCGGCCGGCTTAACCCCCGAATCAGGCTTCTCACGGGACTGCTCCGGCGTGGGAGACCCCGAGGCCGCGTCTTTCCGCACCTCTGCGGTTCCCTCCGCTTTCGGCGGCCCCGCGTGAGCCGGCCGTGGGTTATCCCGCGCCCCGCAAGAGGCCAGCGCGCAGGCGAGAAGGAGGGCGGTTAACGTCCCGCCGAAGGCCGCACGGGGGAGAACGCGCGCGACGGGATGCGGCTTCGCTTGATGGGTATTTATACGCCGCACGCTCTTCTGTACTCCTGAATCTGTGTGTGCCTCTCGACGAGCCTGGGTCCCCACTTATCATCCTCCGGGGCGTATATCGGTTTAAGCTGATCCCTGAACTGTTCGATGCTCGTCGCCCCGCGGGCATACGGCCCGAACCTGTTCACCCAGTAGTCGTAGGGGTTGACCCTGCGGAAGGTGATGATCCTCCCTCTGTAGAGCATGCCCCAGATGTTGTTGCGCCTGACGGCGGTGGGGTAACGCCCCCAGTCACTTTCGAGGGCGGCCAGGGCCGCGATGTGGTTCACGTCCGTGCCGACCTGCTGGCTCATCCTGTTGAAGACATCGGCGTACTTGTTGAAGAAGTCCCGCGCGAACTGGGGGCACGGGTCATTCTGCTGCCCGGCCTGCGCTTGCCTGTTGCCCTGCTGGAAGGCCGAGATGAAATTGTTGACCGCCCCCAGGAACGCCAGGTACGGCAGTAAGGCCCGCCAGCCCCCCCTCCGCTCGTCGAAGTTCCAGATGATGCCGGGCTTGCGCTGGAAGACCCCGACGGCCGTCCCCGCCGCGCTGATGACGCGCTTGAGCCACGGCGGGCCGAAGGCGCCGGCCAGCAGCGCCCCGGCCGTGAAGAAGAGCTTCGCGATCAGCGTCCCCGTGACGAACGGGTTGCCGATGTTGATCGTGGCGATGACGATCAGGGCGACGGCGATGGCGACCGCCACCCATTTTAAGATCTTGCCGATCCACTTGAACAGCTTGCCGAAGAAGAGCCCGTCGGGGTCGGTTTGGTTGACGGGGTCGTTGCCGCAGTAGCTGTACATGTTCCAGGTCTGCGGGTCGGAAGGACTGGCCGCGCCCGGCCCCAGCGGGTCGACCTGTGTGAAGCGGCCCTGCCGCGGGTCGTAGTGGCGGTTTACGGCGTAGTCGAGACCGGTCGCCGCGGAGCGGTCGTAGGAGGTGAAGCGCCGCTGCGTGGCGCCCTGGCTCTCGGCGTTCAGGGCCGTGCCGAACGGGAGCGTCGCCTGCTCGAAGAAGCCCGTGTCGGCGGCGTTCGAGACGAGCCGTGTGCCGAGGCGGTCCGGGTGGTGGTACTCGACGCGCTCGGCGCCCGCCGCGGCCGCCTGCGTGGCGAGGAGCCGGTCGCCCACGTAGATGTAATTCTTCACCCACTGCGGCGAGGTGGCGCTGGCCGTGCCGTCCGTCTCGGCGTACTCGGCGGCGACGCCCCCCGCGCCCCAGGCGTAGTAGGTGCGCGTCGCGCCCTCCTGGGTGACGAGCCGGGCCGACGTGGGGCCGTAGGTGTGGGAGGCGATCAGGGTGCCGTTGTCCTGCTCGACCCTGACGAGGCGGCCCGCCATGTCGTACTCCATCCGCCGCCAAGCGGCGCCGTCCCAGGTTCGCGTCTGGTTGCCCGCGGCGTCGTACTGCCAGCCGGCGGCGCTCACGCGGTTCGTCGCCGCGTCGAAGAAGACGGGGCCGGCCAGCCCGTCGCGCCCGACCGGCACGCCCGAGGCCGGCGCGAGCGGGCTCAGCCCGTTGACGCCGTAATCAAACTCGGCCGACCCCTCGAAGGCTTGGCGCACGGCCTCCCGGCCCGCGCTCGCCACCACGCCCGTCCAGTAGTCCCAACCCGCCTGGTCGGGCGCGCGCTGGAGGTAGCCCCGGTAGAGGTCGGCGACGAAGTCGCGGTCGGTGCGGTTGCGGGCCGCGTACTCGGCCGACTGGAAGAGGGCGCGGCCGAGGTCTTTCGCCTTCGTCAGAAGCGCCGCCTGCCCCTGCGAGTAGGCCGTCCGCAGGGCGCTCACCCAGTTCTGTAGCTCGGTCGAGTTGGGCTGGCGCGCGAGCGCCCCCTGGTAGAAGTCGCGGACGAACTGCTCGACCGGCTTCGAGTAGACGTTGCGGCGGTTGCCGTAGCGGTCGTACTCGTAGCGCTGCGTCCAGCGGCCGTCCGAGCCGCCCGTGGCGCGCCGCAGCCGGCCCAGGGCGTCGTATTCGTAAGTCCGGTTCTCCGCGGCGTCGAGGTGGTTCGTGACCTTCGTCAACTGCCCCGCCCGTCCGGCGGTCGTGCCCGGCCGCAGGTAGTCGTAGGAGAGGTCGAGCAGCTCCTGCGTGGCGTCCCCGGCGCGCAAGACCTTCTGGTTCGTGAGCAGACCCGTCACCGGGTCGTAGGTGTACTGCTCCTGCTTCCAGTTGCCGACGCCGGCGCCGACGTCGACGGAGGTGGCCTGGCTCTCCGCGTTGTAGACGATGTTCGAGGCGTAGGCGGCGCCGCCCACTTGCAGCCCGCTCAGCCGGCTCGCCACGTCGAAGCTGTGGGTCACGACCTTGCGCGTGGTCGAGGGGTATTGCTGCGGGTAGGTGACGGTCGTCACCCGCTCCAGCGAATCGTACCCGTAGTTGGTCACGAGCGGCCGGGTGGGCCTGCTGTCGAGCGTGAGCTTCTGTTCGGACACGCGCCCCTCGGCGTCGTAGGCGTACTCCTCGGCGCTGATGCCGGAAGTCCTGATCTTTTTGACGCGCGTCAGGTCGCCCGCGGTCACGTACTCGTAGGTGACGGACGCCGCCGGCTGGATCGGCGAGCTGGTGTCGTAAGAGGCGCCGACGGCGTAGGAGACGGACTGGAGCCGGTTGAGCGGGTCGTCGTTGTAAGTGTAGGTGGTGAGGACGCCGCGCGCGTCCCGGCGCGTGATCATGTTCGAGCGCGCGTCGTAGGAGAAGAAGCTGCTCCACATCCCCGTCGCGCCGACGTACTGTCCGGCGTCGTTCAGGGTGGCTCGCGCCTCGGCAAGCTTCTGGTGCGTGAGCCGCCCGAGCGAGTCGTAGCGGAAGCGGCGCTGCTGCGCCCCTTGGGTCACCAGCGTCAGGTTGCCCCGCGTGTCGTAGCCGTAGGTCGTGATGAGGGCTCCGCCGGCGAGCACCGAGCCGTCGCCGTTGGGGTTCGGCTCCACCACCTCGGCGAGCCTGCCGAGCGCGTCGGTGCGGGCCCAACGCTCGCGGCCCCAAGGGTCCACGAAGCGGATGGTTTCGCCGGGGGCGGCCGAGGCCCCCGGCGGGCGCGCCGTCTCGTTATAGAAGGCGCGCGTCCTGCTGCCGTCCGGCATGATCCTCTCCACGACGCGGCCGAACTCGTCGTAGAGGTGCTCAGTCATCCGCGCCACCTCGGAGCCTTTGCGGTAGGGGCGCGACTGCTTCCAGACCCGGCCCATCCGGTCGTACTTCGTCTCCACCACGTCGAGCACGCTGGCGTCCCACGTGGCCGCCTCGGGCGCGGCCAGCGCCTCCTCGCGCCGCACCTGCCCGAGCCCGTTGAGGTACTTGACGACCTTCCCGGCGACGCCCCCGCCCGCGGCCGGGGCCGCGGTGACGGTCTCGGTGACCTTCAGCAGGCTGTCGTCATACTGGTAACTCGTCCGCGCGCCGGTCGGCAGGCTGTTCTGCTGCGGGCGCAGCGTGGCGGCGAAGTAGGTCTGTTGCCCGACGCGGCCGTTCTCGTCAGTCTGTGAGAGGGTGAGGCCGGTGGAGAAGTCATAAGTCGCCCCGACGGTCACGCGAACCGCCGAGTCGGTCGCCGAGCCGCGCCAGCGCGAGGACGGGTAGGCGTACTGCGTCGCCGACGTGTAGGTGACGGCGGTCTGCTCGCAGCAGGAGGTCGAGGCCGTCACCTGGTTGCCGTTGATGTCGTAGGTGCGGCCCTCGGTGACGGCCCCCGTGAGGGCGGCCGCGTTGGCGTAGGTCTTGACCTCGGTGACGTTGCCGCGGAAGTCTGTCGAGGGGTTGTAGTCCGAAGTCCAGTAGCCCGGCTCGCACACCAGCCGGCAGGACATGTACGGGTCGGAGCAGTCCTCGTAGCAGTACTCCTCGACCCAGTACTGCGGCGCGTAAGGGTCGTGCGAGTCCAGGTGCATGACCACGCCGGGCGCGTCGGCGAGCGGCTGCCCGTCGTAGACGTACTCGGTCTGCGAGACGCGCGTCGTGCCGTCCGAGGCGAAGACCTCGACCTTCTTCGGCAGGCTGAAGATATGATTATTGACGTAGCTCGCGCCGTTCTCGTAGGCGGTGACGGTCTTGCGGAGCAGAGCGGTGCCGCCATAGTCGTACTCGCGCGCCTCGATCACCTGGTTGTAGACCGTGCCGTAAGTGAGTTCGGTCCTCTTCATCTGCCCGCGCTCGTCGGTGACGTCCATCCGCGTCGGCCGGGGAGAGTTGTAGGCCCCCTGCTGCCACGTCACCGTGCTGCTTTGCAGGAGCGTCCCGGCCGAGTCCTTCGTGTCGTCCTGGTAGACGAGGCCGTCGAGGTAGGTGCCGGGGCTGTTATAGGAATACTGAATGTTCTCGGTGCCGTCGGGGTGAGTGATCTCAACGCGGCGCGGCGTGGAGTTCTGGAAGACGGCGTAGGTCGTCACGGCCGCGGCCGTGTCCATGCCGTCCCAAGTCTCGGTCTTCGTCGTGTAGCCCGGCGCGTCCGCGTACCCCGTCAGCGTGTTCATCGGGTAGTTGTAGACGCACTTCACAGTCTCCGTCCCGGCCACGACGGCCGTCCCTGCGGCGCCCATCCCGCGCCGCTCGCTCACCTTCGAGATCATGCCGTAGGGCGAGTAGGAGTCGGCGTCTCCAAACCAGTAGCCGGTGCCGGTGCCGGGGTAGCGGACGGCCTGGAGGAAGGGGAAGGACGAGGCGCGCAGGCGCGCCGTCAGCCCGGGGAAGTTGTAGCTGACCGTGCGCGTCACGTAGCGCAGCTCGACGAGCGTGCGCGCGGCGCCGCCGAGGCCGGGCGCGGTCACGGAAGTGAGCAGCCCCGCGGCGTCGTAGTTGAAGGTGACGGCGCGGCCGAGCGTGTCGGTGACGGTGGCGAGCTGCGGCCCGCGGTTGTTGCGGTAGGTGATGGTGATGTAGTTGCCGTTGGCGTCTCGGATCTGCGTCGGGTAAAGAGCGCCGTCGCCGTACGCGCCGTAATCAACGGTCGTCCCGTTCGGGTGCTTCGCGTAGCCGTAAGACATCGCGCCGTTGTAGGTGTAGGAGTGGTAGTCGATAAACGACCCGTCCGAGGTCTTGCCGGTGAAGGAGACCGACAGGCCGGAGGACGTGACCGTGCCGGTGAAGGGGCGGCGGGTGCCGTCGGGCTCGATGAGCATGCTGCCGCCGGCGCCCATCCCGACCATCTTGCCGAAGCCGAGCGACCAGCCGGGGGCGGGCCAAGTGCGGTCGGCGTCGAAGGTGATCTCAGACGAGCCGGTCTTGCTCCAGAGGCGCGAGTTATAGACGAGGCCGAGCGAAAGGTCGAGTCCGCGGCCGGGGAGCGAGACGACAGGCGCGGCGGTCTGGAAGTTGCCGTTGCCGGCGCCCTCGTCGAGCGGCCCACCCGGCGGGTCGCCGGGCTCGTTGCCTGGGTCGTCCGCGTAGTAGTAGTTGTCTTGGTTCCAACCTTCGGGCGCGAGCATGGCCGCGGCAGGCGCGGCGGCCACGGGCCCGGCGGCGGCCGGCGCGAACGAGGCTTTAGCGAACACCGGACGGCCGGAACGCCGCGCCTGCTCGGCACCCTTCGGCCGCGCCCGCCGCCTCTTCGCCGAAGCCTCGGGCGGCAGGTCGTCCGTCGAGACCTCCTTCACCTGAACCGGCTCCTCCTCGGGCCTCCCGCGCCCTTCGCCCTCCGCGACGTTGACGGTAACCTGCGCCTGGTGGCCGGCCCCTTCGGCCGTCACCCTGTAGGCACCGGGAACGCGGGGCGCGAATTCGCCGGCCGGAGAGATGCGCGTCCTGCGGCCCCGCCCCAAGTCCTCGGCCTGCCACTTGAACTTCACGCCCCCGACCGTCCCGCCCTGCTCGTCGAAAGCCACGGCGGCGAACCTCACGCGCTCGCCCGCGCGGAGGGTCACCTCGCCGCCCGGCGAGACCTCCACGCGCGTGACGCGCGCGTCACGCTCCTCCTGCTGCTCCTCCTCGGCGGCCCCGGGCCTGAGCTGGCCCGTCAGGACTTCGCGCAACGCGACCGACCAGCCGCTGGAATCAAGCCAGAGGGCGGCCCCCAGCCACGCACCCGAAGCCAGGTCCTTGAGGACCGGCGGCGCGGCGGGCGTGGAGGTCGCCGTCAGCGACAGGCACAGCATTATTGATAACACCCGCGCCGTGAGGCGACGGACGGGCGCGGCGGCTGCACCCGAGGCCCGCCGGAAGGCGGTCGGCCTGAGAAGGGTATGCATCCGGAGGGGCGAGAGGAGGTGAGTGACATGCAACATGCGACTGACTCCTTAACACGCAAGGGTTGTAGTTACAGCCGCCTTCGGTGTTCCTGCCGATTGCTCACCGGGAGCCGGACGGCCCCTATGCCAGATCGCAAACGGGGAGGTGAGTTTATCGAAGGTGAAGCTACAGGTAGTTCCCGTGAGAATCGGGCCGACGGGGTGGTCCAAAGCACAGTCGGGAAGACGCGCGAAGAATAATCGTCGGGACGACCCCTGTCAACGGTCACCGAAGCCATGAGCGACGACTCCCGGGCGCGCTACACGAACGATGGAAGTCGCTCGCAGCGCGCGCCGGGCGCAAAAAATTAAACCCTTCTTTGATCGTGAGCCGTTTCGCCGAAGACCGCCGACCACTTGATGCAGACCATCCGGTGCTTGACGCCATTGACTGTCACCTTCTTCGTGTAGCGGTCCCCCTCGGTCGAGCAGAGCGCGCCGGCCGCCGCCAGCTTGTTGAGCGCCGCCGTCACGCCCCACCTCCGAGCCCTGAAGACCGCCTCGACCGTGCTCCGCAGGAACCCGACGTACTGCTGAGGCTTCACCGCGCCGCAGAGCGCCGCGCGCCCCGCGCCCTGGTGCCCCTCGTCGCCGGCGAAGCGCCCCCTGTTGGCGACGTAGTAGTCGGCCAGCGCGCGCAGCGCCTGGAGCACCAGGTTCTGGTCGCCCTGCTGCTCTTGCAGGTGGAGCATCAGCCACGCACCCACCACCTCGGGGCTGAACGGCAGCCCCAGTAGCGGGCAGGCCACCTCCCCGGCGAGCTGGACGGCGGCGATGTAGCCGCTCACGCGCCCCACCACGTTCGACCCGCTGCCGGCGAGGAGCTGGCCGCGCAGCGCGGCGTAGCGCCTCTGCCAGCCCCGCCACTCCGGCTCCCCCCAGCCATTCAAATGGCGGACGAAGGCTTCGCCGGCGTGCCCGTGGTTGGCGGCGGCGGCCCGCTTCGTGGCGGACCAGAAGGACGCGGTCGCCTTCGTCGTGTCGCAGGACGGGGACGTGACTGCATTCGCATGGGTGGAGGAGAAGGACTCGGGGTGCGATCCGGCACTATACGCCTATCGGCGGCTTGAGCTGACCCTATTCTAATCCACGCCGGGTGCTGCCCACTGGAAAGCTCTCACCCTGAATCTTGACCCAAGGGATCGGGAGGCTATCACGCTCGCGCTGGAACCGAGCCCCGACCTTGTGCTGCTCGACAAGCCGTGACAAGGCAGACGGCAATTGACTACTATCGCCCGCACCATGACGCCGGCCGGGACGATCGCCTCGCGACTCACATTTTTCAAAGGCGTCACACCGCGCGGCGTGGCTTCACTACCGGCCGTCTGACTTCCGCGTAAATCAATGACGAAGTTTAGGAGTCCTCACACATGAATTTTCGTCGACACCTCCCGAAGGTCGGCATAGGCCTCCTGCTCGCCGGACTCGCGGCCGCGGGTTTCTTCTACGTGAGCCGCCGCGAGCCGGTCGACAAGCGCCTGACGCGGGCGATCTACCAGAACTGGCTGGCCGACCACGGCGAGATCATCAGGGAGCACGGCGCGCCGCGCGAGGTCAGGTTCGTCAGCATCCACTTCCAGGTCTTCTCGACCGGCTACGTGACCTACAACGTGACCGCCCCGCCCGAGGCCGTCCTGTTCTTCGCGAAGGACAAAATGTTCCGCAGGGTGCCGAAGCCCAGCGCCGAACTCACCCTCCCCCCGCACCGCGTCAACGAGGAGTTGCTCCGGGCGCTGCTCGACGGCGTCCCGCCCGGGGACCGCGACCAGTACGAGGCGCTCTTCTGGGAGAGGGTGCGCCACGGGCGGGTGGGGGTCGTGGGCGGCATCGCCATCCTGTACATGCAGGAGCAACTGCTTCGGGACTTCGGCCGCCCGCTCTTTAACGAGAAGCGCTTCGACAACGTGCTCTACGCGAAGGGGGATAATTACGACCTGATCGTCGGCCTGCCCATCGGGGACGAGGGCCCCTTCCCCGCGGGCGACCTGACGTCGCCCAGGAAGGTGTTCATCCTTTACAAGGACGGCCGCTTTGAAGACACGACCGAGTTCCCGGCGAACTACGCCCGCCCCTTCGGCCTCCCTCCTGCGCTCTCCGAGTTCTACCGGAAGTACCACCAGAGCGCCTGGTTCTGGCCCCTGACGGTTCTCGGCGGCTTCCTAGTCACTTACGCCCTCGGGATGGGGGCGCTACTCCTGCTCGCGTGGCGGCGCGGCAGCATAATTTTTTCGCGCACGTTTCTGATCTCCGTCGCCGCAAAGCCGCTGCTCGTGGCCCCGGCCTTGGGGCGGCGGATACTCTTCCTCGGGTACAGGAAGCGGGCGGCGAGGCTCAGGGACGTCCGAAGGGCTTCGGAGGACTACTACGGACTCCCGGCGGAAGACTCCGGCGGCCTGATCCCCTTGGACCCGCGGGGGGAATCACTACACGCGCGTATCGCCGCGGCACTCGGCCCCCAGCAGCCGGTACTGCTCGTCGGGAAAGGCGGGGCCGGTAAGAGCACGGTGCTCGCCCGCCTGACCCACCTCGCGGTCGAGGGGCGACTGCCCCCGCCCTTGAAAGGGCTCGTGCCCGTGCTCGTTCCGGCGAGCTACTACTCGACCTCACTCGTCCGAGCCGTCGCCGACACGCTGCGCGCGCGCGACGGCGTCGCCGTCGACGAGCAAATCGTCAAGGGTCAGTTGCAGTCCGGCGGGTTCTTAATTCTGTTCGACGGCGTCTCCGAGGTCATCACGCCCACGCAGGAAAGCCTGGAAGAGATCCTGAGGACGGCGCGCCACGCCGACTACCGCGGCTGCCGCTTCATCGTCTCGACACGCCCGCTCGACCCGGCCCCGGCGGACGCCGCCGCGATCCAACTGCACCCGCTCACGCTCGACGTGGTCTCCTACCTCCTCGAACATTCCAGTCTACACGCCGCCCGCAGGCATCGTGTCTTACGGCAACTGCGGCACTTCGGCCAGAAGCCGATAGCCCCACTACTGTTCTCGATGGTCGTCGAAGCGCAGGAAGACCAGCAAGCGAGTTCCACGCGCAGCCAAATCTACGAGCGCTACTTCAGGGAGTTACTCCGGGCGGGGAAGGACGACAACCTGTGGTCGGGCTGGCAGCGGGCTTTGGAGACTCTCGCGCTGCACACCCTCATCGAGACCGGCAGGCGCGGCGTGGGGCTCCCGCACGAGCGGCTGATGAACCTCATCGGCGAGAGGCAGGTGGACGGCCAGACTGTAGAGAGCCTCTCCAAGAGGCTGTACCGCCTGTACCACCTGCCGGTGAAGGACGAGCTCGATCTGCTAAACCAGTTGCTGGCCGCCGGCCTTTTACAGAGGGGTCGGCGCTGGCGCTTCGCGCACGACACCTTCGAGGAGTTCTTCGCGGCCAGCCACATCGTCTCCTACTTCGACTCGAACGAGGCGTGGCCTCCGTTGGACGAGTGGAGGGGGAGTCAAGAACTGGAACAAGCCTTCACCGAGGTTCTGGAGTTCGTCCGCGAGATGATGGACGAGCACTCGAAGGCGCGGGCGGCGTCGGCTAACCTGCCCGAGCGTTGGAGGGACTGCCTGGCGGAGAGTCCGGGCGGAGAGGCGCAGCCTCAGGTTTGATGTGCGGGACGGACGCGGCGATCACCAAGGCGCCCGCGGTCGGGCGGCGGGACTTAGCAAGTTGCCGCCACACAATAGTCGGCAGGGTCGGGAGACGTGCGACGCCGGAGCGCCGGCCCATCCATGTCTATGGGGATGGGGCAGTTGCCGTTCTAGAAGGCGAACGGGCCGGTGGCGACGCGCCACTTGTCCGCCTGGACGAACACGGGTTCTACAGGTCCTCGGCCGGGTCAGCGGAGTTGGCGGGCCGCCCACCTGCTTACCCCGACCGCGGTCACGGCCACCATGGCGAGCGTCATCAACTGCCCCAACTGGCCGAGCGCGTCACTCAGTTGCGGGTTGTAGGGCCTCACGCGCTCGGCGGCGGTGTTGACGACGCTGATCGCCTGCCGGCAGCCGGGGCAGAAAGCGTCGAACGCCCTCTTGATCCCGAAGTCGATCAGAAGGGGCAGCAGTTCGGGTGCCGGCGTCTGCACGCCGCCGAGCCCGTGGTGGGCGGCCGAGCAGTGGTGGATCACCCACCTCTTGCGGCAGGTCAGGCACATGATGCCGGCCGCGTCCCGGATTCTGACCGGCGTGAAGTAGGTCGTCAGCCCGCAGTTGCCGCAGTGGCGCGCGTGGATCTGGTCTAGCATTACAACACCTCGATTCTGTGCCGGCCGTAGCACCGGCTCCCGCGCGTGAGATTAGCACACACCTCCCCGGCCTCAAAAATTTAATTCGCCATTTAAGCGCTTCCTGGCGGCCCGCCGACCCGACACGCCGGCGCGGGCCCGCTTCGGCGCCCCGCCGCCTAGCCGTTCTCGCCGTTGAGCCGTAAGCGCGGGCGGGAGCTTAGGCGGGCGGAAGGGGGCGCTGACAGGATCAAAGGGCCGGGCACGCATTCCGGACTCTGGCGTCAGATTCCGGGCGTCGCCCCCCGTGACTTCGCGGGCGGGCGAACGGGAGCGCACGGTAGCCCGCCTGCCCCTGTAGCTCGACTTGATCGCGTCGCGGGCATGAGCCATAGCCGCCGCGAAGTCGTCTGCGGCCGTGCGAATATCAGTTTACTGATGTGGGCGCGCCGGCTCACGGCTGCCTGTAGATGCCGTAGTTCGGGTAGTTGGAGTAGCGGCGGTCGCGCGTGACGCCGCGGACGGTGAAGCGCGCCCGGTTCCTCTTCCACCACTTCTGCCAGCGCTCCTTCGAGTCCGGCGGCGG
>JALZHT010000471.1 GCA_030860645.1 Acidobacteriota bacterium | reverse complement strand
GACGTCGACCGCGTCATCAACGCGTGCGACGCCGGCCGCGAGGGCGAGCTCATCTTCGCGTACATCTACGAGACCGCCGGCGTCGACAAGCCGGTCGAGCGGCTCTGGATCTCCTCGCTCACCAGAGACGCCATCCTCGAAGGCTTCCGCGCCCTGAAGCCGGCCGAGGAGTACGCCGGCCTGCGCGACTCGGCCCACGCCCGCCAGCGCGCCGACTGGCTCGTCGGCATCAACGCCACGCGCGCCCAGACCATCCGGGCGCGACGCGCCGGCCACCAGGGCGTCTACTCGCTCGGCCGCGTGCAGACGCCGACGCTCGCCCTCATCGTCGAGCGCGACGCCGAGATCGCCAACTTCGTCCCGCAGGACTACTTCGAAGTCGTCGCCTCGTTCCGCGCGCCGGGCGGCGAGTACGCCGGCCGCTGGTTCGGGAAGGACGGCACGCGCTTCGACAAGAAGGAGGAGGCCGAGGCGGTCGCGCGCAAGGTCGAGGGCCGGCGCGGCGTCGTCCGGAAGGTCGAGAAGAAGGCCACGCGCGAGCGGCCGCCGCTGCTGCACGACCTGACCTCCTTGCAGCGCGCCGCCAACGTCCGCTACGCCTTCACCGCCGCGCGCACGCTCGAACTCGCGCAGGCGCTCTACGAGAAGAAGTTCATCACCTACCCGCGCACCTCCTCGCGCCACCTCTCGACGGACGTGGGCAGGGAGCTGGGGGCGCACGTCCGGGCCGCGGCCGTCGGGCCGTACCTCCCTTTCATCGAACAGATTCTCGCCAAAGGCGAGCCGAAGCTTTCGGGCCGGCACGTCGACGACAAGAAGGTGACTGACCACCACGCCGTCATCCCGACGAAGCAGAAGGTCGAGGCCGCCGCGCTCTCGCCCGACGAGAAGCGCGTCTACGACCTCGTCGCCCGCCGCTTCCTCGCCGCCTTCTTCCCCGACGCCGAACTCGAACGCACCACGGTCGTCACCGAGGCCGAGGGCGAACGCTTCATCACGCGCGGCACGGTCGTCCTCAAGGCCGGCTGGCGCGAGGTCGAGCCGCCCGCGCGCGACGCGAAGCGGCCGGCCGACGAGGAGGACGAGGAGGGCGCGGAACTCCCGCCGCTCAAGCCCGACGACCCGGCCGACGTGCTGCGGGCCGAGGCCGTCGCGCGCAAGACGAAGGCCCCGCCGCGCTACTCCGAATCGAGTCTGCTCGGGGCGATGGAGACGGCGGGGAAAAAGGTCGAGGACGAGGAGCTGCGTCTCGCCATGAAGGAGGCGGGCCTGGGCACGCCGGCCACGCGCGCCGCCATCATCGAGACGCTGCTGAAGCGCGAGTACGTCGCGCGCGAAAAGAAGTCGCTCGTCGCCACGCCGAAGGGGATCGCGCTCGTCAAGATGCTGCCGTCGCCGCTCTTGAAGTCGGCCGAGCTGACGGGGCGCTGGGAGCAGAAGCTCTCGCGCATGGCGCGGCGCGAGTATTCGTTCGAGGAGTTCATGGCGGAGGTGGGCGCGATGGTCTCGGAGTTGGTGGCGCAGATCGCCGGGTCGGAGGTCGAGCGCGGGGCCGAGGCAGGAACCCCGCGCCAGGTCCCGCGACCCGAGGGCGCGCCCGACTGCCCGAAGTGCAAGCTCGAAGGGCGCGAAGGCTTCCTCGTCGAGCGCGAGGGCGCGGCGGGGAAGTTCCTCGCCTGCTCGCAGGGGCGCGAGGCGTGCGGCTACCTGAGCGACGCGCCGAAGAACGCGAAGCAGCGGAAGGCGCTTCTGCAAACGACCTGCCACGCGTGCGGCGGCGCGATGCGGCTGCGGCTGCCGAAGGAGAAGTCGAAGCGCCCCTTCCTCTCGTGCCTGCGCTACCCCGAGTGCCGCGGCGCGCGCCGCTTCGACGAGAAGGGCGCGCTCGAAGAGCCGCAAGCCGCGCCCGAGACCGGCCCGCCCTGCGCTCTCTGCCACACGCCGACCGTCAAGCGCGGCCCGGCCACCTCCGGCAGCTACTTCTGGTCCTGCCCCCGCTGGCGCAGCGACGGCTCGGGCTGCAACTCCAGACCCGTCTGGATCAACGAGAATTTTTGATTTTAGATTTTTGATTGGCGATGGGAATCAGCCCGGCTGCCGTCTTCCAATCGCCAATCAAAAATCTAAAATCAAAAATCTAACTGTTGACGGCGCGGTGGAGCGAGCGCCACGACTCGTGGAGCAGCTCGTCAATCCGCCGCCAGTCTTCTTCGGTGACGCCGCCCTGTTCGGCTTTGGTGTCGCGTATCTCCATCGCGGCGGCGCGCAGGCGCGCGTGCTCGGAAAGTCTGTCGGCGGGGACGCGGTAGATTTCGGCGGCGAGGTCGGCGAGGGCGCGTTCGAGGTCGCCGGGCGCGTGGCGCTTGCGCTCGCGGTGGACGATCCACCATTCGAGTTCGAGTTGGGCCGCGCGCCGCACGTCGAAGTCCGTGTCGGAGACGGCGCGGATGGACTCGTAGAAGCTGACGAGGTCGGGCAGCGCGCGCTCGTAGTCGGCGCGCCCGCGCCCGTCCTTGAAGACGAAGGCCGCTTTGGCCGCCCTGTAGGCGACGGCGTTGGAGCGCCAGAAGGGCAGGCGGTACTGCGTGCGCAGAAGCTCGCCGAGCTGCGCGAAGAGGCGGAGGCGCTCGCGGCCGTAGTAGGAGCGCCACATCGCCGTGTCGAGCCGCGCCACCTCGTCGGGGTCGAAGTCGCGCAAAGAGGTGCGGCGCGGCGCGAGGAGGTCGTAGGCGACCCACGCGGCGAGCAGCAGGACGAGGGCCGCCGTGAGCTTGAGAATTTTTTTCAGGCGGCCCCGGCGGCGCGGGGCGCGGGCGGTGGCGGCGGAAGTCGGGGCGGCGGTGGTCATCCTGTTCCGTCCTCTCTGCGCGAGACGCGCCAGAGTTCGAAGCATTCGTCGTCGAAGCCTTTGAGCCGCGCCTCGACCGGCTCGGCGGAGAGGCCGCCCGCGGGGTCGGCGAGCATCTCGGCGACCGCGGGGTCGCGGCGCACGGCCTCCGAGACGACGCAGTCGCGCCCGGTCGAGAGCGGTTCGAGGCGCGCGGTGATGTTGACGTTCGAGCCGAAGTAGTCGAGCCGTTCGTTGAGCGTCACGGCGATGCACGGGCCGGCGTGGATGCCGGCCTTGAGCAGGAGCGGGCGGAAGCCTTCGGGCGGGGAGGCGAGCGTCGCCTGCGCGCGCATGATGGCCCGCAGCGCGGGCGCGGGGCGCGGGAAGACGGCCATCACGGCGTCGCCGAGCGTCTTGACGATGGAGCCGCCCTCCGAGGCGATGGCCTCGCGCAGCACGTCGAAGTGATTCATCACCGCGCCGAAGGCGACGGCGTCGCCCACCTCGCGGTACATCCGCGTCGAGTCGCGCAGGTCGGTGAAGAGCAGCGTCATCTGCCCGACGTTGATCCGGTCGCCGGGGCGCAGGGCCTCCGAGGCGAAGAGGTCGCGGAAGAGTTGCAGGGCCGTGACCTCGGCGGCCGTCGCCGCCTGGTCGTTCCACGCCGTGCGTTCGAGGATGAAGAGCTGCTCCTCGCCGGTCGCGTTCTCGAACGTTAAAGTGGGCGCGGGGGCGACGCGAATTTCCTCTCGCGGCCAGCCGCCGCCGACGGCGCGGAAAGTCGCCGCGGGCAAGCCGCCGGGCGCGGCGTAGAGGGCCTGACCGCCGGGCAGGCCGTGCGTGCGCAAACGGTAGCTGCCCTCTTCGAGAGCGACCGTCAGCTCGCGCCGCCCGCCC
>JALZHT010000470.1 GCA_030860645.1 Acidobacteriota bacterium | reverse complement strand
CCTCCGTGACCCCATCGGCGCGCCGTCGCACCACGCCGCGGCCGCCGCCAGCGAGGCCCTCGCGCAGGGCCTCACTCTGGCCGACGCGACGGCCGAACTCGAACGGCGCATGATCGCCGAGGCCCTGCGCAAGCACAACGGCAACATCTCGCGCGCCGCCCGTGAACTCGGCCTCACCCGCCGCGGCCTCTACCTCAAGCTCGGCCGCCACGACTTCAGCGCCAGCGCCTGACAGGGAAGGGATTTTTGATTTTTGATTTTTGATTTGAAGAAGAAAGCGTCCGCCGCTTCTTCCAACCGCAAATCAAAAATCAAAAATCGAAAATCCCTTCCCTCGAAACCCGAAACTTGTTCCCCCACCCCGGGGGTTTTCTGTATAATGGCTCGCCCACACCGCGAGGCGACGGTCTCTAGACCTCAACGGCGAAAGGTTCAGACACATGGACACTCTGACGATTGTGTTCGTGACTGGAATGTTTGCGGCCGCCATCTTCGTCACGCTTATCGTCCGACGAGATTTACTGTCTGGAGAAGAGGCGCAGCGCAGACGGCAACGTTCGTCAGAGCGCAGGGCGCGCGGCCGCTGAATCCGCCTGCCTTTGAATCCGCCGGTTCGACCCCCTCACGCGCCGCCCACGCGTCACCCGGGCGGCGGGTTTCGGCCACGCCCGCCCGCGGGGCCGCCGCTCACGGCCGGCCTTTTCCCCTCCCTCCGGGCGGGAAAAAGTGCTTGACTCACCTTGCCCCGTGACCTATTTTCATAGCCGCTTTCGCCAGCTCCGACAATTACATCGCCGACCAGTCTTCCCCTCGCAGAGCACTTATCTTTGAAAGCCCCGGCGCGCTCCCGTTCTCCGGGCCAGCCGACTCGGACGGCGCGGGCGGGAGCGCGCCTGTGGCCGACACGAGAGCGACGACACCGAGGCGCGCCCCTCGCGCGCCGGAGAGGCCGACGCGCTCGCCGAATCACTCCGTCGCTTCTTCTTCGGACAACAGACGACGCCCGCGCAGGCCACGCCGACGCCCAGCCCGACGCCCGCCGCCCAGCAGGACGAGGGCGGCGAGGAGCGCCCGGCCCACGGCCGCGCCCCCGAAACAGACCTCGTGGCTCACGTCGCTCTCCCGACTGTTCGGCGCGAACTTCACTTGGCTCGGCCTCTTCGTCCTCCTCCCCACGGCCCTCGTCTGTTAGAAGAGGCGAAGACACAAACCTTAAATCGTCCTGTGTCGAATGCGCTCCGTACGTGTTGACTGTAGGGGCAGGGATAAGCCCTGCCCCTACAGTCATGCGGGCCGTCCGAGATTTCTGTCAGGCGCTCTTAAACCGTCGGTTTAAATCGCACGAGGGGCCGCGCCTCGCTTTTGGGCGACTGCTAGACAATCAAACTTCTATCCTTTAATCTCATTTTTTCTTAGTAACGCCGCCGGGGTGGTGTAATGGCAGCCACGCAAGTCTTAGGAACTTGTGCCGCAAGGCGTGCGGGTTCGAGTCCCGCCCCCGGCATTTGACTAACGCAAACACAATTCATCGAGGAAGGACGCCCGCTCGCCGTGTCCGTCAGGGTTCGGGGCGGGGTTGGTGTTTATGAAGACTGAAATCGTCGACCTGTCGCAGACGCGCAAGGAGATTAAGATCGAGATCGAGGCCGAGCAGGTGCGCGCCGAGTTCGAGCGCGTGGCGGGCGAGTACGCGCGCGCCGCCACCGTGCGCGGCTTCCGCAAGGGGCACGCGCCCGTCGCCGTCGTGCGCGCGCGCTACAAGAAGGAGATCACCTCCGACGTGTTGCAGCGCCTCATCCCGCAGGCCGTCGAGCAGGCCGTCCACGAAAGCGGCCTCGCCGTGATCGGCCAGCCCGACGTGCACCTCGACCAGGAGGACATCGAAGAACTGGGCACGGGGCCGATCTCGCTCCACGCGCACGTCGAGGTCTTCCCCGAAGTCACGCTCGGCGAGTACAAGGGACTCGAAGCGGCGCGCCGCGTGCGCCCCGTCACGGACGAGGTCGTCGAGAGCGTCATCAACAACCTGCGCGAGGCGTCGGCCGCGCTCCAGCCCGTCGAAGACCGCGCCTCCGCGGAGGGCGACACCGTCACGGCCGACATCCGGGGCCGCTACGTCGAGCCGACCTCCGACGAGGACATCAACGCCGAGGACGTGGACATCGTCATCGGCGGCGACGGCGTGCTGCCGGCCTTCACCGAGAACCTGACGGGCGTGCGCCCCGACGAGGTCAAGACCTTCACGGTCGCCTACCCGGAAGACTTCAGCTCGAAGGGGCTGGCGGGCAAGACCGTCGAGTACACGGCGACGGTCACGGCCGTCCGCCGCAAGGAGTTGCCCGAGCTGGACGACGAGTGGGTGCAGAGCCTCGGCGAGGAGGGCGTCGACACGGTCGAGCGTTTGCGCGAGCGCGTCCGCGAGAACCTGACGAAGAACGCCGAGGGCGAGTCCGAGCACCGCCTGCGCGACGAAGTCCTGGGCCGCCTCATCGAGCGCCACCGGTTCGAGGTGCCCGAGACGCTCGTCTCCTACCAGGCCAACCAGATGCTCCAGGCCACGCTGCGCGACATGATGCGGCGGGGCGTGGACCCGCGCGGCGGGGACGTGAACTGGGACGCGCTGCGCGACGTGGTGCGCGAGCGCGCGGGCGAAGACCTGCGCGGCTCGATGCTGCTCGAGCGCGTCGCCGAGGCGGAAAACATCGAGGTCACGCAGGAGGAAATCGAGGCCGAGATTCAGGCCGTCGCCGAGGGCACGCGCCAGTCGGTCGAGCAGGTGCGGGCTGCCTTGACAAAGAAGGGGGGCGAACGTAGCATCGCCGACAGGTTGCGCAACCGCAAGGCCCTCGACCTCCTCGTGCGACACGCGAACGTCCGCGACGAGGAATGGCGCGAGGAGGCGGGGGCGCCGGTTGAAAACGCGGGGGGGCGGGCCGAGGGCGCGGGCGGCGAGTCTTGAGGGGCGAGCGCGGGCGGCCGACAGTCGAATAATTCAGGTTGGAGATTTGAAATTTCAAATGCGAGTTTGGAGTTTCGGGTCTCCAATTTTGGTTTGGACACGAAACGCCGCGCCGCCCCGGGCGCGGGCCAGCGGCAGGAGTCCGGAGAGGTTTACATGAGAGGCATCCCGAAGCAGTACATCCCGAACCCGACCGTCTTCGAGCAGACGCCGCGCGGCGAGCGCTACTCGGACGTCTACTCGCGGCTGCTGCGCGACAACATCGTCTTCCTCGGCACGCCGATTGACGACACGGTCGCCAACCTCATCATCGCGCAGCTCCTCTTCCTCGAAGCCGAAGACCCGGAGAAGGACATCAACCTCTACATCAACTCGCCCGGCGGCTCGATCACGGCCGGCATGGCGATCTACGACACGATGCAGTTCATCCGCCCCGACGTGGTGACGATCTGTCTGGGTCAGTGCGCCTCGATGGGGGCTTTGCTTTTGACGGCGGGCGCGAAGGGCAAGCGGTTCGCGCTGCCGAACTCGCGCATCCTCATCCACCAGCCCTCGATCAGCGGCGGCATCGGCGGCCAGGCCAGCGACATCAAGATTCAGGCCGAAGAGATCATCCGCATGCGCGAGCTGACCTCGCAGATCCTCTCGACCCACACCGGCCAGCCCTACGAGACCATCGAGCGCGACGTCGAGCGCGACCGCATCATGTCGGCCGCGCAGGCCAAAGAGTACGGCCTCATCGACGAGGTCATCACGCACCGCCAGTAAGG
>JALZHT010000469.1 GCA_030860645.1 Acidobacteriota bacterium | reverse complement strand
GACGGAATCCCCTTCCGTCCGCGCCTCTTTTTTGGATTTTAGATTTTTGATTGGCGATTGGAAGAAGCAGGCCGCGCCGTCTTCAATCAAAAATCTAAAATCGCAAATCAAAAATTCTACGATTCCTTCGCCTCTTCGCCGTAGAACTCCAGCAGCATCGAGACCATCTCGCGCTCGGTCTCGGTGAGGTCGAAGGTGAGGCCGAAGCCGATCTTGGGCAGGTGGTACGAGACGCGGCCGCGCAGCATCAGCCAGCGCTCGCTCGGGAGCCAGCAGTTGACGAACAGCTCCTGGCCGTCGGCGGCGACGGCCTTCGACTTGATGAAGCAGCCGTCGGCGCTGAGGCTCGTGATGCGGCCGTTGCGCGGGCAGTTCTCGGTCTGTCCCCAGTAGCAGTGCATCGGCGGGCGCAGCCGCCGGGCGCGTCGCCCCTGCGGCGGTTCGCTGGGGGCGGCCTGGGCCGGAGCCGCCGTCGCCTGGGCCTCCCTGTCTGTCATGCGACGAGCACCCGCTTGCCCGCGGGGTGGGCGCTGACGTGCGTGAGCGGGGAGAGGAGCGAGGCGTAGGTTTCCGCGATGATCTTCTCCGCGCCCTGGTGGTCGACCGGCTTGGAGAAGAAGTAGCCCTGCCCGTTCTCGCAGCCGAGCTTCTGCAAGAGCACCAACTGCTCGTTGGTCTCGACGCCCTCCGCGACCACGTCCATCCCCAGATTCTGCGCGAGGACGACGATGGTGCGGACGATCTCCATGTTCTCGCTGTTCTCCGTCATCCGGGTGACGAAGGAGCGGTCGATTTTCAGCGTGTCGATGGGGAAGCGGTGGAGGTAACTAAGAGACGAGTAGCCGGTGCCGAAGTCGTCAATGGCGAGCTGCACGCCGAGGGCGCGCATCTGCTTGAGCATCTCGGTGGCCGTCTCGATGTTCTCCATGACGACCGACTCGGTGATCTCCAGCTTCACGCTCTGGGGTCGCACCCCGGTCTCGCGCAGCGTGTTGGCGATCTCGCTGATGAGCATGTTCTGGCTGAACTGCTTGCTCGACAGGTTGACGCTCATGAAGAGCGGGTGGTCGAGCGGGAAGACCTTCTGCCAGCGGTGCATCTGGCGGCACGCCTCGCGCAGCACGAACTCGCCGATCTGCGCGATCATGCCCGTCTCCTCGGCGACCGGGATGAAGTCCATCGGCGAGATGAAGCCGCGCTCCGGGTGCTGCCAGCGCACCAGCGCCTCGAAGCCGCGCAGGCGGAAGTTTTCGAGCGCGACGATGGGCTGGTAGTGGATCAAAAACTCATGCCGCTCGACGGCGCGCCGCAGGTCGGTCTCCATCTGGAGCAGGTTGATGGCGCGCGCGTGCATCGCCTTGTCGAAGACCTCGTAGCGCGCCTTGCCCAGAGACTTCGCGCGGTACATCGCCGTGTCGGCGTCGCGCAGGATGTCCTCGGCCCGCTCGTAGCCGGTCGAGCTGGGGGCGATGCCCATGCTGACGGTGGTGAAGACCTCGCGCCCGCTCAGGTTGAAGGGCGTGGACAGCTCCTTCTGGACGCGCTCGGCGACCTGCACGGCCTCCTTCTCGTCCGTGATGTCCTCGATGAGGATGGTGAACTCGTCGCCGCCGAGGCGGGCGACCGTGTCGCCGGGGCGCAGGTTGCTCTTGAGGCGGTCGGCGATGCCGACGAGGAGCTGGTCGCCGATGGTGTGGCCGAGCGAGTCGTTGATGATCTTGAAGCGGTCGAGGTCGAGGTAGAGGACGGCGAAGAGCCGCTCGGCGTTGCGCCGCGAGCGCGCGATGGCGAGCTTCAGGTGATCCATGAAGAGGGCGCGGTTGGGCAGCCCCGTCAAGGCGTCGTGGAAGGCGTCGTGGTGGAGCTGCTGCTCGGCCAGCTTGCGGTCGGTGATGTCCTGTATCTGGAAGATGAGGTGGACGCTCTTCGAGTACTGGTCGCGCACGGTCGAGACGCTCCAGTGCACCCACACCTCGTGACCCGACTTGTGGATGTAGCGCTTCTCCATCTGCGAGGCGTGCACCTTGCCCTTGAGCAACTGGCTGATGTTCGTGAGCGCGGTCGGCAGGTCGTCCGGGTGCGTGACGGAGAGGAAGTCGGTTAGGAGGAGTTCCGGCTCGGTGTAACCGAGAATCTGGCAGAGACTGCGGTTGACCTGGAGCCAGCGCCCCTCGGTCGAGACGAGCGCCATGCCGATGGCCGCGTAGTCGAAGGCGCTGCGGAAGCGGTCGGAGGCGTCCGACCCGCGCTCGGCGCGCTCGGGCGCGGGCGGGGGGGAGAGTTTGCGTTCGAGGCGGGCGCGCAGCGCGAAGGCCAGGAGCGCCGTCAAAGACCCGGCCGAGAGCGCGACGCTCAGGCCGGCGTACCCGACGGCCGCCGCGAACACCAGCGCCGAGGCCGCGCCCGCCGCGTGGCCCGCCGACTTCCAGAAGAACGTGCTCGCCCAGTTACGCCAGACCGACTGCTCGATGCGGTACGAGCCGCCGACGGCGACGACCGAGGCCACGAGCACGGACTGCACGAGCACGGCGACGCCGAGCGCGTAGAGGGCCGTGACCGAGAAGATGTTGGCGGCGATCTCGGGGACGGGGCCGGACGAGAGGCGCAGCACCCAGACGACGAGGAAGGCGGAGAGGGCGGCGAACGAGGCGCGGAAGGCGACGCCCCAGGTGCCGCGGCTTTCGTGCAGCGACGTGCAGGCGGCGACGGCCGCGGCGAGCAGGACGGCGGCCTCGCCGTCGAAGACGAGCATCGCCAGCAGCGAGAAGGACTCGGCGAAAGGGAAGTGCCAGCCGCCGCGCTCGGCCGGGGCGTCGAAGCGTGCCGAGACCTGGACGGCGAGGAGGGCGACGAGGAAGAGGGGGAAGCTGAACTGGGCGAGGGGCAGGCGGAAGAGCATGAAGAGCACCGCGGCCGCGCCGAGTGCGGTGAGGGCCTGCACGAACTGCCGTGGGTAACGTTGTCCTTCGGCGATCTCCATAGTCATGGTCGGTGTCGGATGTCGGGTGTTTCGGCCCCGCGCGGGCGTCCTGGTCGGCCGCGCACTTCCGGCTCACAAATACAACTCCGGTGCCAGAGGCGCGCAGCCGGGGGCGCTCACTTTCCGGGCGGAAAATCGGGCCGCCGTGCTCCTCCGGCGAGGCGGGCGGCCGCCGTCGGTCACGGTGAAGAAAATCGAGTCAGGCAATCTGACGGGAGAAAGAACGGTGGTGTCGTCAGGTGAAAATGGCTTTGAGGAGGGCAAGCGGGCGGGCCGGTTGAGTCGCGTCTGAGGCCCTGCGGGCGCGGCCGCGGGAGTTGCGGCGGGCGTCCACGCGATTTCATCCTAGCACAGTCGCGATGCTTGTAAACGGAAAAAATTGCCGCGAAAATGCAGGATTTTTCTGGAAGTGGCGGCGGGGAGTTCCAGAAAAAAGTGGACAGTAGAGAGTAGAAGAATCCGCGTGGCGGGTCGCCTGCGGGAGACTTATCCTCGACGGTTGGGCGCTACGAAACTTCACCTCAACACAGAGGGCACCGCGGACACACAAAGGGCACAGAGAAAACCATTCTTCTTCTCTGTGAACTCCGCGTGTCCTCCGTGCCCTCTGTGTTGAGTGCGGTACAGAGGCCCGACACTCAACCGTTGAGAGGGCCACGTCGCGCGACCCGCTCGCGGCACCTTTTTCAGCCGGCCGCTTCGGTGGCGTTCGTCGCGCTCGCCCGGGCGGGGGCTGAAGGCGGGCGGGCCGCGAC
>JALZHT010000468.1 GCA_030860645.1 Acidobacteriota bacterium | reverse complement strand
GGGTGTGGCGTTGGGCGCGCGTCTCCTGGGTATTCCGGCCACGATCGTCATGCCCGCCGACGCGCCGCCGGTCAAGGTCGCCGCGACGCGCGGCTACGGCGCGGGAGTCGTCATCTACGACCGGCAGCGCGAAGACCGCGAGCAGGTCGCGCGCCGCCTCGCCGAGCGCGAAGGCTTCGTCGTCGTCCCGCCCTTCGACGACTACTTCGTCATCGCCGGGCAGGGGACGTGCGGGCTGGAGCTTTTCGAAGAAGTGCCCGACCTCGACGCGCTCCTCGTGCCGTGCGGGGGCGGCGGCCTCTTCGCGGGCGCGAGCACGGCGGCGAAGGCGCTCAGGCCCGGGGTGCGCTGCTTCCCCGTCGAGTCGGAGCTGTCGGACGACACGCGGCAGTCGTTCGCGCGCGGCGAGCGCGTCACGATCCCGCCGCCGCCGACCGTCGCCGACGGCATGCGCACGCAGACGCCCGGCGCGCTCACCTTCCCCTTCGTGCAGCGGAACGCCGAGGACGTGCTGACGGTATCCGAGGGCGAGATCGTCGAGGCGCTGCGCTTCCTCCTCTTCCGCCTCAAGATTCTCGTCGAGCCGACCGGCGCGGTGGCCGCCGCCGCCCTCTTCGGCAAACTCCCCGCAGGGATAGAGCGCGTCGGCGTCGTCCTCTCCGGCGGCAACGTCGACCCCGAAGCCCTCGCCGGCTTCCTCCGGGGCGCGGCGGCATGATCTGAACGGCGAACGCGGGACGGTGAACTGAAGACACCTGGTTTTTAGTTCACCGTCCCGCGTTCATCGTTTTGCCCGCGCGGGTGTTAAAATGTCCTTACGTTCATGCAATCAGGAGCCATAAAATTTTGAGCCGCGAGCTGAGAGTCATCAACAACCCCCCGGCCGGGCGGCCGCCGCGCGGGCCGAAGCCCGAGTGGCTGAAGATTCGCCTGGGCGACCCGGCCAACCAGAACTACGTCCTCAAGCTGATCGAGAATTTGAACCTGCACACGGTCTGCCAGGAGGCGCGCTGCCCCAACATCTTCGAGTGCTGGTCTGACCGCACGGCGACCTTCATGATCGGCGGCGACATCTGCACGCGCCACTGCGGCTTCTGCGCCGTCGGCAAGGGCAAGCCCGGCACGCTCGACCCCGACGAGCCGCGCCACGTCGCCGAGGCCGTCCGGACTCTGAACCTCGCCCACGCCGTCATCACCTCGGTCAACCGCGACGACCTCGCCGACGGCGGGGCCGCCCACTGGGCCGAGACCGTCCGGCAGGTGCGCGAATTAAACCCCGGCTGCCGTGTCGAAGTCCTCATCCCCGACTTCAACGGGGATGAGGCGGCGCTCGACGCCGTGCTCGACGCCCGGCCCGACGTGCTCAACCACAACACCGAGACCATCGCGCGCCTCTACCGCCGCGTCCGCCCCGACGCCGACTACGGGCAGACGATGACGCTCTTGCGCCGCGCCGCCGCGCGCCGCGACCGCGAGGGCCGCGGGATGCTCACGAAGAGCGGCATCATGGTGGGCCTCGGCGAGACGTTCGAGGAGGTGGTCGGGCTGATGCGGGACTTGCGCGCCGTCTCGTGCGACATCATGACCATCGGCCAGTACCTCCAGCCGCACGCGCGCCGCCTCCCCGTCGAGCGCTACGTCACGCCCGAAGAGTTCGCGCGCTGGCGCGAGGTCGGCATGGGGCTGGGGTTCAAGCACGTCGAGTCCAGCCCCCTCACACGCTCGTCGTATCACGCGCGCCAGCAGACCGAGAGCGCGTGAATAAGTTTCGGGTCAGGAAGATTTTAGATTTTAGATTTTAGATTTGCGATTGAAAGAAGGGGCGGCCGCCTTCCAATCAAAAATCAAAAATCGCAAATCTAAAATCTAAAATCCCTCGTCCCGAAACTTATTCACGCGCCGATTATCTTTTTGACCGCCTCGACGGCTTCGCGCGGGCTGGCGGCGACGAACACCTTATCGCCGCCGATGGATTTGAAAAACTCTTCGGCCTCGCGGCTCGCGTTGAGCAGGACGACGGGCCTGCGCGCCTTGAGGGCGAGGGCGACCTCCGCGGCCGTGCCCGCCCCCGTGCCGCAGGCGACGACGGCGCGGCTCGAAAGGACGTTGACGTTGTTGCGCGCCTGCCCGAGGCCGGTGACGACGGGGATGTCAACGAACTCGGACGCGCCGGCCGCGTCTTCGCCCGGCAGGATGCCGACGACGAGGCCGCCGGCCTCCTTCGCGCCGCGGCTGGCGGCGTCCATCACGCCGGCCGCGCGCCCGCCCGTGACGAGCACCCAGCCCCGGCGCGCGATGAGTTTCCCCAACTCGTAGGCCGCCGCGAGCACTTCGTCGCCCGCGCCGCCCCCCGGCCCCATCACGCCGATCAGAATCTTGCTCACAGTCCTACTTTCGCGCCCGGCGCGCGAAGGCCGTTTCGCTCTCAGGCGTTGTCGTAGCTCGTGCCGTAGGCGTCGCGGACGAGCTGCATGATGCGGCGCTCGTGGTAGCGCGTGCCGAAGTACCAGGCGAGGTAGACGAGGTGGAGGAGCGACCAGGCGATGAGGGCGGGGAAGTAGAAGGAGGCCGGCGGGAAGTCGCGCTCGGCGAGCGGCAGGAGTTGCCAGGCGCGGTAGCAGGCGAGCGCGATGGCAGCCGCCCCGAGCAGCCAGAAGTGGATGGCGATGAAGCCGATGAAGGTCTGGTCGGCGCGCAGCGGGACACCGGCGAACTGCGGGCCGCCGAGCGGGAAGAGGTAGGTGGCTTCGAGCCGGTGCGCGATGAGCGCGTCGCCGCCGAGCAGGTCGTTTAGGGACTGCTCCAGCCCCGTCGCGTAGACGCGCGCCAGCACGACGTAGGTGAGGAAGTAGGCCGACTGCACCCCGACCCAGATGACGAAGAACGGGATGAGCAGCACGACGGAGCGGAAAGTCTCCGTCATGCTCAAGGCGGCCATCAGGGCGAGCGCCGGGACGGCCAGGAAGATGAGCTTGTAGAAGAGGTCGTTGTAGCGGTGCTGCATCGCGCGCACTCGTTCGAGCTGCGCGTGCAGCGCCTGGAACTGTAGCTCGGTCGGGACGCGGCCCAGGTCGGGCGTGGTCGGTCGTGTGGACATCGGGGCAAGTCCTTCTTCAAGTCTGTCGCGGCGCGCGACGGTTCAGCGCGGGAGGTACTCCGCGGGGATCGGGTTGCCGGGCCGCTCGAAGTCCCAGAAGACGGTGACGACGCGGTAGCGGCGGCCGTCGTGGAAGAGCTGGATGCTGTTGACGCCGCGGGCGAAAGGCTCCGCGTCGCGCTCGCCGCGTCGCGACTCGTAGGTCGAGAGCGCGTGCGTGACGTGGCCGAAGCGCTCGACGCGGCGCGCGATCTCGCGCTCGTAGAAGCTGTGCTCGCGGAAGTAGTCGTTCGCGGCCCGCAGGTACTCGTCCACGCCCATCACGGCCGGCTCGGCCGAGCCGTCCTCGTTGATCGTGGTGCGGATGAGGCGCGCCCCCTCTCGGAGGAAGAGCGAGCGGAAGCGCCGCCCGTCGCGCTCCACCCCGGCCGGCCCGGAGATCGAATCATAGAGCGCGCCGATGATGCCGTCCAACGTCGAAAGGTCGTCCGCCTGCGACTCCGCCATCAGTGCCTCCGCGTGTCTTTAGAAAGTTAGCCGCACGCCCTGGGTTATATTGAACCGCGCCGGGCCGTGTCAATGAGAAAGGGCGCAGGGTGTTAGGTTTCGGGTGCCGGGCGAAAGCCACCGGTCTTTCGC
>JALZHT010000467.1 GCA_030860645.1 Acidobacteriota bacterium | reverse complement strand
ACGCCGTCATCGAGTGGAACGCGCGGCGCGGCGCGGGCGAGGGCTACTCCGGCGACTTCAGCCTGCCCGTCGTGGCCGAGACGTGGGACGGTTTTCTGAACGACATCAACGGCTTTCACGTTAAAAAGGAGCACGTCTTCCAGGCGCTCGACCACGCCAAGTCGGGGCCGGTCGAGGAGGGCAACGTCGGCGGCGGGACGGGGATGGTCGCGCACGGGTTCAAGGGCGGGACGGGCACCTCCTCGCGCGTGCTCCCGAAGGAGGCGGGCGGCTACACGGTCGGCGTGCTGGTGCAGGCCAACTACGGGCGCAGGGACTTGCTCCGCATCGCGGGCGTGCCCGTGGGCCGGGAGATAGCAGACCTTCTGCCGACGCGCGGCAAGGCGGACGACGGGCAAGGCTCGATCATCGTCGTCGTCGCCACGGACGCGCCGCTCCTGCCGCACCAGTTGCGCCGCCTCGCGAAGCGCGTCTCGCTCGGCGTCGGCGTGATGGGCGGGCGCGGCGAGGACTCTTCGGGCGACATCTTCATCGCCTTCTCGACGGCGAATCAGGAGGCGGCCAAGACCGAGGGGCTGGCGCAGTTGACGATGCTCCCGAACGAGCGCCTCAACCCGCTCTTCGCCGCGACGGCCGCCGCCACCGAGGAGGCCATCGTCAACGCGATGGTCGCCGCCGAGACGATGCGCGGCATTGACGGCAACACCGTCCACGCCCTCCCGCACGAACGCCTGCGCGAGGCGCTGAGGAAGTACAACCGGCTCGTCAAATAAGGGATTTTAGATTTTAGATTTGCGATTGAAGACGGAAGACGACGGCCGCGCCCCTTCCAATCAAAAATCAAAAATCAAAAATCTACAATCCCTTAACTCGAAACCAGTTTTTCGTTGAGCAGTTCCCAGGCGCGGCGGACGTGCGCCTCGGTGGTGCGGATGTTGCCGACGGCGAGGCGGAGCGTGAAGACGCCGCCGAGTTTCGTGTGCGAGAGGAAGATTTCGCCGGTCGCGTTGGCGGCGTTCATCAAGTCTTCGTTGAGCGCGTCGAGCCGCGCGGCCCGTTCTGCCTCACGCTCGTCCCCGACCCCCGGCCGCGCGCGGAAGCAGACCACGCTGAAGGGCACGGGCGCGAGCAGTTCCCAGTCCGCGGACTCCTCCACCCAGGAGGCGAAGAGGCGCGCGAGGCGGCAGTGCTCGCGGATGCGCGCGGCCAGCCCCTCGTGCCCGAAGTAGCGCAGGATCATCCACAGCTTGAGCGCGCGGAACCGGCGGCCGAGTTGGACGCCGTAGTCGGAGCCGTTGCGCACCTCGCCGGCCTCGCTGGTGCGCAGGTACTCGGGCGTGAGCGTGAAGGCGCGGCGCAGCACGTCGAGCCGGCGCGAGTAGAGCGCCGACAGGTCGAAGGGCGTGAAGAGCCACTTGTGCGGGTTGGTGACGAGCGAGTCGGCGCGCTCACAACCCGAGAGGACGTGGCGCAGCTCGGGGGCGACCGCGGCCGAGCCGGCGTAAGCCGCGTCGACGTGGAGCCAGAGCCGGTGGCGCTCGCACACGTCGGCGATGTCGGGCACGGGGTCAACGCTCGTCGTCGAGGTGGTGCCGACGGTGGCGACGACGCAGAAGGGGAGCGCACCAGCGCGCACGTCTTCTTCGACGGCCCGCGCGAGCGCGCCCGCGTCCATGCGGAACGCGGCGTCCGCCGCGACCTTGACGAGCGAGCGCTGGCCGAGGCCCAGCGCGATGAGCGCCTTCTCGACCGAGGAGTGCGAATGCTCCGAGGCGTAGAGCCGCAGCAGCGGCAAATCCGCGCGCCCGCTCATCCCGTCCTCGCGGACGCGCACATTCAAACCCTCGCGCGCCGCGGCCACGGCGTGCATCGTGGCGACCGAGGCCGTGTCGTAGATGACGCCCCCGAACTCCGCGGGCAGCCCCATCAACTGCCGCAGCCAGTCGAGCGCGACTTCCTCCAACTCGGTCGAGGCCGGCGACGTGCGCCAGAGCATGGCCTTCGCGTCGAAGGCGGCGGCGAGCAGCTCGCCGAGGACGCCGGGCGCGCTCGCCGACGTGGCGAAGTAGGCGAAGAACGAGGGGTGGTTCCAGTGCGTCAGCGCCGGCACGACGAGCCGCTCGATGTCGCGGACGATCTCCTCCATCGGCTCGCCCCGCTCGGGCGGAGAGGCCGGTAGCTGCGAGCGCAACTCGCCGGGCCTGACCTGCGCGAGCACCGGGTACTTTTCCGGGCGCGCGAGGTAGTCCGCGACCCAGTCGATCAGCGCGTGGCCGTGTCGGCGGAACTCCTCGGCGTCCATGTCGCCGAGCGGCGGCGCGTGGCGTGTCGTTTGTTCGTCCGTGTGCTTCATGTTCGACCTCACGGGGGCGGCGCGTCGAGGAGGCGGCGGAGGAGTTCGCGCGTGTGCGAGAAGCCCTCGGCGTGGCCTCTCTGGAAGTAGAAGGCGAGGACGCCGGCCGCCTGCACGGTGTGCAGCGCGGATTCGAGCGCGTCCAGTTCGTCGGCGTCGAACTCCGGCTCGCCGTAGCCGCGGAAGAAGGCCGCCCTGACCTCCGCCCTGTCCCTGACCTCAAGGCCGCCGCGGCGGAGGATGTAAGAATACCAGTAGGACAGGTTCGTGTAATCGTGGAGCCACGGGGCGGCGAGTGCTTCGTCCCAATCAACGAGCAGCATTCGCCCTTCGCCCGTCAAAATCGCGTTCTTCGGCGTGGCGTCGGCGTGGACGAGGGCGGGGCGGAGCCGGCGCTCGTAGCGGCGCAGAATTTTTTCGACCCGCCCGGCGGCCCCCGCGTACAGGTTCGCGCCGAGGCCGGGGGCGTCGCGGAGTTCGTCGAGCCTGTCTTTTAACTCCCAGCCCACGAGCCAGCCGACGTAATCTTCTTCCGTCCCCAGCCCGCCGCCGAGGTAGCCGTAGCGCGGCACGCCGATCTCGTGAACCCGCCGGAGATAAGCGCCGGCCATCTCCAGATAATTGAAGGCGTCGAGGCGGCCGTCGCGGATGGCCTGCTTACAGTTCGCGCCCGCGGCGTACTCGGAGACGCTGAAGCCGTGGGGGAAGAATTCGCCGCCGCGCGTGTAGTGGAGCAACCTCGCGCGGGGGACGGCGCGGGCGTCGAGCCGCGCCTCGACCCACGGGAGTTTGCCTTCCTCCGGCCAGTCGCCGCGGCTGAAGACCTTGAGGACGAAGGCGCGCGCCGGAGTCTCGACCTTGTAGACGCGGTTGATGTCGCCGTGCGTGAGCGGCTCGACGCCGAGGACGGGTGCGCCGAGGGCGGATGCGGCGGCCCGTTCAACGTCGGCTTCGAGAGTCATGCCGCCAGCTCTTCGGGCGGGGGGAACTTGTGCTGCTTGCGCTCGGTCTTGACGAGGCCGAGGTGGAAGCCGCCGAGCGCGACGGCCGAGACCGTCTCGCCCGTGCGCCCAAGCGGCCGGCGCGGAATCTCCGCCGTGTCCTGGTTGCTCATCAAGGCCGCTATACCACAAAGGCACAAAGACACAAAAGAGATGCCGCCTTCTCTGTCCGTGCCTCTGTGCCTTCGTGTTGAAATGAACCCGCTTAACGCTCAACCCGCGAGCGCGCGACGAATCCGCAATCCCCGGTCCGCAATCGGTTAGCGGTAGACGTTCTCGCCGCGGTACTTCTCGCGCCATTCGCGCTCGAAGTGGTCGGCGTCCTCGTCTTCGCGCGCGTTGACGTTCATGTAGATGCGGCCGTTGCGGATGCCTTCTTCGTAGG
>JALZHT010000466.1 GCA_030860645.1 Acidobacteriota bacterium | reverse complement strand
GTTCAACTAACATTGCAAGTTGAACCGGCGGCCGGAGACCGCCTCTGAACGTCAGTCAAAGCCTCTAAAGGTCTGACAAAGTGGTCGGCCTAGAAGTAGAACTTCGCGCCGAGTTGGATGACGCGCGGGTCGCGCACCGTGATCACGTCGCCGAAGTTGGCGGCCGTGATGTTGGTGCTGATGGCGTTGAAGTTCGTGTGGTTGAAGATGTTGAAGGCCTCGGCGCGTAGTTGCAGGCGGGCCGTCTCGCCGAAGCGGATGTTCTTCATCGCGGTGAAATCAACGCGGTAGGTGGGCGGGCCGTTGATGATGCCGCGCCCGGCCGTCCCGCCGCGAATCTGCGAGGCCGGCGAGTTCGAGAAGCAGGCCGTGTCGAACCACTCTTCGGCCGTGCGGTCGCCGCCCGCGTTCGGGTCGCAGGTCACGTCGGGCCTCCCGCCCGAGGCCGAGCTGCCGAGGAAGCCGATGCCCGACGGGTCGTAGTTCGAGGTCGTGACCGTGAAGGGCAGCCCCGAGAAGGCGGTGAGGATGCCCGACAGCTCCCACCCGCCGAGGAGGTGGCCGGCGAAACCCTTCTGGTCGCTGAACCACGGCAGCTCGTAGACGCCGTTGACGGTCAGGACGTGCCGGCGGTCGAGTTGCGCGCGGCCGTAGTCCTCGCGGATGTTGTAGGGGTTCTGCGGCGCGGTCGAGCGGTCGGTCTGGTTGTCGGTCAGGTTCTTCGACCAGGTGTAGGCGGCGTTGAGCAGCGAGTTGCCGGCGAAGCGCCGCTGGAAGAAGGCCTGCATGCTGTGGTAGTTCGAGTTGAAGCGGGGCTGGATCATGTTGATGGCGCGCCAGCCGCGGAACGGCCTGATCTGGTCGAGGATCGTCTCCTGCGCCGCGGCCGTGAAGGGCACGGGCACGCCGTTGGCGTCGCGCGCCTGGCACGGCACCAGCGAGCCGGCCGCGTTGCGGCACTGCTGCGTCAGCGCGAAGCCCGGCGGCAGCAGGTTGATGTCAACGATGCCCGGCAGGTGCGTGCCCTTCGAGCCGAAGTAGCCGACGGAGACGAGCGTGTCGGCCGAGAGCTGGTGCTGCGCGTCGAGCGACCAGTGCTGGTAGTAGGGCGTCTTCCACTCGGGTTCGACGGCGCGGATCTGCGCGGGGACGCCGACCGTGGCGACCGGGGTGCCGGCCGTCGGGTCGTCGAGGCGCGCGTTGGTGAAGGTGACGGACTGGACGAACGGCGGGTTGACGCCGATGTTCTGGAGCCAGATGCCGACGAGCGCCTGGTCGTGGTAGATGCCGTAGCCGGTGCGCACCGAGGTGCGGCCGTCGCCGAACGGGTCCCAGGCGAGGCCGACGCGCGGCGCGAAGTTGGCCTTCGGGGCGCGGGCCACGGCGTCGCCGTAGGGCGAGGGCGTGCCGCCCAGGCTGGTGTTCGAGGTGTTGACGATGATGCCGTTGAGCGGGTCGCCGGTGCCGGGGACGCGGTTGCCGCCGGCCGTCACCTGCGGGGCGCGGGCCGGGTCGTAGGCGCGCGGGTCGAAGTTCGAGAGCTGGCCGAGCGCGTCGGTCGGCATCCCGTAGTAGGAGTAGCGCAGCCCGTAGTAGAGCGTCAGGTTCTGGCGCGCGCGCCACTCGTCCTGGCCGTAGAGTTCCCAGTTGCGCGCGCGCAGGTCGGCCGTGATGTCGGTGCTGTGCTGGACGAAGGTGGCGGGGCCGCCCTGGAGGAACCAGGCCCACTGCTGGAGGGCCTGGCGCTGCCCGAGCGTGAAGGGCTGGCCCGTCGCCGGGTTGGTGCCCGAGGTCGGGAAGCCGGTGTTGATGAAGGAGCTGAACTGCCCCTCGTTGAACCCGCCGAGCGCGTTCTCGTGCTTGCGGTAGCGCGTCCACAGCCCGCCGAACTTCAGCGTGTGCGACCCCGTGATCCAGGACAGGTTGGCGCTCAGGCCGTGGTTATCCGAGAAGTTGTCGTAGGGGCCGAAGCCGCAGATGCCCGTCCAGCCGGCCGCGCAGGTGGTGCCGAAGAAGACGGTCGGGACGCGGCCGCGCGTGTTGGCGAACCGCAGCGGGATGTTGATGGAGGGGCTGCTCTCCTGCCGGATGTCGCCGACCACCGTGGTCAGGATCGCGCCGTAGGAGAAGGTGTAGCCGCCGTCAATGACGACCGACGGCGTGGCGGTGTAGGTGAAGCGGGCGACGTGCGTCTTGCCCGGCGAGTCGGTCTCGGTCACGGAGACGCCGGGCAGCGGCGAGCCGCTGGAGAAGAGGGCGGCCACGTCCTCGGTCGGGATCGAGTCGTTCTGGAAGCGGTAGAAGGCCGTCAGGTTCTGCGAGAAGGTGTGGTCGAGCTTCAGAATCTCCTGGCGGAACTGCGAGACGTTGCGCGCCGCGGTCTGCAACGTGAAGTTGGCGGCCGGCTCCGGCAGGCCGGCGTAGAACTCGTTGATGTAGGCCCGGGCCACGGGGCTGATGCGGCCGCGCAGGTCGGTCGCGCGCTCGACGCAGGTCGTGCCTTCGAGGCGGACGCAGACCGGGACGGGGAAGATGCCCTGGCGGACGGCGCTGGTCGGGACGGTGGCCGACAGCGTCGAGTAGCGGATGTCGCGCCGCCACTCCTGCGAGAAGAAGAAGAAGGTGCGGTTCTTGCCGCTGTAGACGGCCGGCCCGCCCTCGCCGAAGCGCGGCAGGTAGACGGGGCCGCCGAGCGTCCAGCCGAAGTTGTTGTAGCGGAACGGCGGTCGCTTGGCGCGTCCGTCTTCGAGGCCGGCCGGCGCGTTGCGGTTGTTGAGGAAGCTGTTGGCGTTCAGACGCTCGTTGCGGACGAACTCGTAGAGCGTGCCGTGGAACTCGTTCGTCCCGGAGCGGGTGACGACGTTGACCTGCCCGCCGCCCGAGCGGCCCGTCTCGGCCGGGTAGAGGCTGCGCAGCACCTTGAACTCGCCGATGGCGTCCACGCTCGGGTAGGTCTGGATGGTCAGGTTCGAGCCGCGGTCGGTCGTGTCGGCCCCGTCCACCGTCCAGGTGTTCGAACTCGACCGCGCGCCGTTGACGGAGAGCGAGACGGTGTTGGCCTCGCCGTTCGGGTTGGTCGTGCCGACGTAGGGCTGGTCGGAGAGGCCGGAGGAGACGCCGGGGACGAGGGTGACGAGCTGGACGAAGTTGCGGTTGTTGAGCGAAAGCTCGCGCACCTGCGTCCCCGAGATGAGGTTGGCGGCCGTCGGCGTCTGCAAGTCCACCTGGAGCTGCTCGGCCACGACCGTCACCTGCTCGCTCACGTCGCCGGCCTGGAGCGCGGCGTCTACGGTGCGGCGCTGGTTCACGTCGAGCTTCACGTCGGTTTCGAGATACCGCTTGAAGCCCCCGGCCTCGACGGCCACCTCGTAGGTGCCGGCGGGGAGCTGCGGGGCGGAGTAGGTGCCGTCCTCGCCCGCGGTGAGCGTGCGCACGACGACGCCCTTCTCCTTGTCCGTGATGGTGACGGTCGCGCCGGGCACGACCGCGCCGGCCGCGTCCGTGACGGTGCCGACGATGGTGCCGGTGATTTCCTGTGCGAGCGCCGTCGCCGCGGTCAGGCAGAGCACGCAGGCGAGCACGGCGGCAAATTTCTTAAGCATGTAGGGCCTCCAGATTTCGCGGGGATGGAATCTATTTTTTTGTCCGGGCGCGGGGGCGGTCGGGCGCCGCCTCCCGGGCCGGTGCGATCCGTTTAAGGCGCTGGCGCTCGGGCCGCGCCGCCGCGCAGCGCGACTCCGGGG
>JALZHT010000465.1 GCA_030860645.1 Acidobacteriota bacterium | reverse complement strand
CCTTCCGGGGGCGGGCCGTTCGGCGCGGGCCGCTGGGCGCGGGCCTCGGCGGCCGCGAGCGTGAGCACACACACGGCCGCCGCGAAGCAGGCCGCAACTGTCGCCGAAGGGGCGCGGTGATTCCTCATGGCCGTCTCCTTTCCCTGTCTTGAGAGCGACCAGTATAAGCCCGCGCTTCACGGCACACAACACGCGTGCGGCCGACAACGAGCGCCCCGAATAGGGCCGCGCGCGGTGGCGGCGTTGTCAAAGAATTTTGAGTGGCCGTCCGGGGAGCACGCGAGGGGCGTGAGCATATGGCCCGGTGCGTCGTCCCCGGGGGGTGGAGACATAAAACAGGCAAAGCCCCGGACGGGCGAAAGATTTTGGGCGCGCGGGTCGCGAGCCGGAACCTCTTTCGCCCGTCCGGGGCTTCAATGTTTTTCCTGTGGCTTATCCCGGGGCAGACGCGCCGGGCCATATGCTCACGCCCCTCGCGGGGCTTTCCGAACGGCTTCCGCTTACCTCTCTCCGACTCATCACATCGAATTAGAAGCGGCGCGAGTAGCCGACGACGAGCAGGTAGTCGGCGAAGGCCGCGTCGCCGTGGCGGCCGTCCTGGATGTCCGTGACGCTCCGGCGGCGGTTACGCTCGACGGCAATCGGCACGCTCACCGACCACAGGTCGCGGCCCCGCGTGTAGTTCACGCCCGGCTCGACCGAGATGGCGTAGCCGGGGCGGCGGAACCCGTTGCTCTTGCCGAGGATGTCCCTGACGGGGACGCCCTCGACGCGGCCGCCGAAACTCACCGTCCAGCCCCGCGCCTTCGGCACCGGGACGATGACCCCGGCGCGGGCGAGGTACTGGTCGGCGACCGACATGATCGCCTCGGAGGCCCGGCCGCGCCCCGTCCGCACGCCGTTCGTGTCGCGCGGGTTGACGAGGTAGATGCCCGAGCCGTAGAGGGTGGCGCGCCCGACCCGCTTGTACATGTCGGTGGTGAAGGTCAGACCCCAGCCGCCGTCGCCCAACTGGATTGACTGGTCAACGACGATCTCACGCGGGCCGGCGGCCGTCATCACCGTGTCGCGGACGTCCTTCTTCCCCGTCGGCAGCTTGACGCCGAAGCCGAAGGAGATGTTCTGCCGCGGCCTCTCCTCGCGGCCGGGGTCGAGCACCCACACCCGGCCCCCGACGCCGATGTCGCCGAAGCCGACGCTCCGGGAGACCTGGTCGGGGCCGGGCCGCCCGAGGCTCGGGATGTCGAGCGTGCCCGGACGGGTGCGGGTCGCCACCATGAACGGCACGCTCACCGAGAGGCTGTAGCGCGGCGCGAAGTCGTAGCTGAGGCCCACGTCGAAGAGGTGGATGTCGTTGACGATGGCGGTCTCGCGCTCCTCGCGCTCGTGCTGCTCGACGGTGCCGACGAAGTGTCGGTGCGAGCGCTGCTTGCGGTAGCCGACCGAGAGTTGCCAGCGGTCGCGGCGCGAGCCGCCGCGCAGGGCTTGTTCAGTTCCGGACGTGCATGCGACGCCAAGCACGGGCGCGCTCTGACGTGCGGCCACTCAACCCTGCGCCCAGGCGTGACGCGGGGCGGCGAGCAGCAGGAGCAGGACGGGCACGGCCGCGAAGGCGTGCGCGCCGCTGAACTTCGGTCGTCTCATCACGGTTCTCCTTGAGGGAGCCGGCCGACAGCGAGGGCTGCGGGACGGGCGCGGCCTCAGCGCGGGCGCGCCGTCCCGTCGAAGTAAGCCTGCGTCTGCGGCCAGACGTAGAGCGCGACCTTGCGGCCCAGCTCCAGCCCGGCGACGTTGTCGGCCTGGATGTGGTAGCCGCCCATCACGCGCGAGATGCCGGCCATCTCGGCCGTCGCGGTGAAGGTCGGGAGGTCGAGCGCCACGTCGCAGGTGAGCTTGGCGTCGGCGGGCGACTGCCCCTCGCGCATCTGGATGCGCGCGCACTCGAACTCCGCCTCCGTGAGCATCCCGGCCTTGCGCCGCTCGGTCTCGCCGAAGCGGTCGCTGCCGGTGAACAGCTCCAGCACCTTCGCGCACGCGGCGCTCACCGTGCTGTGCCCGGAGACGTAGCCGGGGAACGGCGGCGTGATGAAGGTGGCGGGCGAGTACGGGTGCCAGTCGGCCGCGGCCAGCCGGATGACGCCCTTGCCGGGGCCGGCCCACCCGAGCACGTTCTGATCCTTGTAGTAGTGGCGGACGAGCGTCCACGGGCGAGAGCTGTCGTAGTAGCGCTTCGACTCCCACGCCGCGATGAAGGCGTCCATCGCCACGTTGCCGACGGCGAAGTAGAGCTTCACGTCTTTGTCCACGTCGTGTCTGTCGCGCCGCGAGACGGCCTGCGCGAACCGCAGCCAGTGGCCCGACTGCCCCGTCGAGCGCGGGCCGTCGCGCATGAACTCGACGACCGCCTTCTGCTCCGGCGTCAGGTTGCAATTGAAGGCGAGGACTTCGTCTACTTCCTTCTTCAACTGCTCCGAGCCGACCTTCGGCGGCGGGGGCGGGCGGAACTGGTCGCTGCGCTGGAGCGCGAAGGTCTTGACCCGGTACCAGTGCGGCGTGAGGAAGCCGGGCGTGACGCGGCCGCCCTTGCCGTCGTCGAACGGGATGGGCTGCCAGCAGTCGGGGTCGATGATCTTGTCGGGCGGGTTGGCGGGCTTGTAGAAGGTGTAATCGGAGTAAGGCTTACCGTTCGAGCCGACCTCGTCGCCGTGGTGGTTCGAGCCGTCGCGGCGGCGGTACTCGATGACGGCGGCGGCGGCCACGTTGCCGACGCCCTGCGGCGTCGAGGTGTCGGTCGAGGCGTCGGCGGGGTCGAAGCCGTACTGCCGCATCTGCCCGGCGATCCACTGCTCGTCCTCGGGGAAGAGGTAGAGCAGCGAGCGGTAGGTGGCGTAGGCGATGGCCTTGCGCTTGTTGGCCTCGGTGCGCTCGGCGGGCGGGCGCCGTAGCTTGCCGCCGAGCATCGTCCCGACGGCCTTGTCGTCGTAGGCGGCCCAGGCGTCGTACATGCAGGTGACGACGATGCCGAGCATGCGCGAGCCGACGGTGGGGCGCGGGCCGTTGCGGTCGTGCTCGCGCGCGGTGGCTTCGAGCGCGATGTCGAGCCACTCGTAGGCCGAGGACTTGACGTGCCCGGCCGAGAGCGGCGCGTCCTGCGCGCCGCGCGCGGCGGCGGTGACGGTCGGGAGCGTGGCGACGGACACCACGCCGAGAAGCAAAGCGGCGGTCAATCTTCTCAGGACGTTCATGGGGCTGATCCTCTCAAGAGAGATTTTGAAAGGTACGGCCGCATGCGCGAGGCGGCCTTCTCTGACGTGTTATTTAAGCGCCCGCGGCGTGTCCGGCCCGGCCCGTGCGAAGGGGCGGCGTGCGCGTTCGGTTTGAAGGCGGTGCGGGACGAGCGGCGCGGGGCGCTTGCGGTAACGCTGGACGGGGTTTTATCTCACCGGGGCCGGGGCGGCGTCCATCGGGGAATTCACTGACGCGGGGCGCGCGCGCAGGCTCCTCTTACGTGTCCACGAGCCAGCCGCGATCCAGCGCGTAGCGGACGGCGTCGGCGCGGTTCTTCAGTTCGAGCTTCGCCATGATGTTGCCCTTGTGCGACTCGACCGTCCGCACGCTGATGCCGAGCCGGGCGGAGATTTCCTTGTTCGTGTAGCCTTTGGCGATGAGGGTCAGAATCTCCTCCTCGCGCGAGGTCAGCTCGCCGCGCCGCGGCTCGCCGCGCAGGCGGGGGCCGGCCGCCGC
>JALZHT010000464.1 GCA_030860645.1 Acidobacteriota bacterium | reverse complement strand
GCCCTTACGGCTTCTCGGTCTCCTTGCTGCCGCCCTCATTCTGCGTGAGATGTAGTTCGGCGGCGGCGTCGGCGGGGAGCGGGTAGGACTCGGCCTCGGAGGGGAACGAGCCGGCGCGCACGTCCTCGGCGTAGCGGTTGATGGCGTCGGCCATCAGCCCGCGGGCGTCGGCGTACTGGCGGACGAAGCGCGGGCTGGAGCGGCTGAACGAGAGGCCGAGCAGGTCGTGCGTCACCAGTATCTGCGCGTCGCAGTCGGCCCCCGCGCCGATGCCGATGGTCGGGACGTGCAGAGCGCGCGTCACCTCGCGCGCCACCTCGCGCGGCACCACTTCGAGGACGACCGCGAAGACGCCCGCCGCTTCGAGCGCGAGCGCGTCCTCGACGAGGCGGCGCGCCGCGTCGGCCGTCTTGGCCTGGAGGCGGTAGCTGCCGAGCTTGTTCAGAGACTGCGGCGTCAGCCCGACGTGCCCCATCACGGGAATCTCCTCCCCGACGAGCCGGCGGATAACTTCGACGCGGTTGCGCCCGCCCTCCAGCTTGACGGCCTCGGCCCCGCCCTCCTTGACGAGCCGGAGCGCGGCCCGCACGGCGTCGTCCGCGCCCGTGTGGTAGGAGCCGTAGGGCATGTCGGCGACGAGGAGCGCCCGCTCGACGCCGCGGCGCACGGCCCGCGTGTGGTGCAGCATCTCTTCGAGCGTGACGGGCACCGTCGAGTCGTAGCCGAGGACGACGTTGCCGAGCGAGTCGCCGACGAGGATGATGTCGGTGCCGGCCTCGTCGACGATGCGCGCCGTCGGGTAGTCGTAGGCCGTCAGGCAGACGAGGCGCTCGCCGCGCTCCTTGCTGGCGCGGACGGCGGGCACGGTCACTTTTTCGGGGCGCTGTTGCTTGAGATAGACCATTTGATGCTCACACTCTTTCGGCGTTCGTGCGGGATCAGTCGAGCCGCCGCGACTCGGTAGTTTCGAGCGGGTGGAGAAGCGAAGTCGAAGGGTGGTTGACGACGAGGACGGCGCGGCACTCGGCGGCGGTGCGGAACCCGCCGGGCGCGCCGCCGGGCCGCCGGGCATAGTAGGCGAGCGACGTTCCGACAACGAACGTCAGAAGCCCTGCGGCGAGGCGGAGCCTGATGTGATGCATGCGTGTGATTCTACGCCCGCGCTGAACGTACGCAAAGCGGCGAGCGCGAATTATAGGCAAGGCGGCCACGCGCGGCAAGAAGAAAGACAGAGGCGAGGGGCGCTGAAATCAAAATTCGTGAGGCCGGAAAGTCGGGTTCCGTGCTAACATCCGGCGTTCACCCTTCGGCGTCGTCGTCACCCGGCGCACGGCCTGCTACTCCTCGCACTGAAAAGGTTCGGCAGTGGCCTTCCGCCGGGAACTCCAGCCGCGCCCGTCAAGTAAATCTCATTCGCGGCTGCGCTCTTAACGCTCCTCGGCGAATTCTCACGGAGAGGGCCACCCGATGAATACAACTCACCGCCACACGAACAGGCGGCTCGCGCTGTGTGCCGCCTTCGCCTGCTGCCTGACGGCTGCGCTCCTCACGGATCAAGCGGGCGTCGCGCAAGCTCAGATTCGCGTACGCGTCCCCGGCGGGGGCGGAAAGGGGAAAAGCGAGGCCAGTGTTTTATCGGAAGCCGGCCCGCAGTTCCTCGCCGATTACCTCCTCAGTAACTTCTCCGCGCGCGTCTTCACGAGGGGCGGAGCGCCGATGGTGTTCGAGTACCAACTCGGCCACGGGGGTACGGCGACCGTCACGCTCGCGGCGAGGGTGGGGAAGGAAGAGCAGTCGTTCACGCGCCGCCTCGAACCGACGGGCGACGAGATCAGGGAGGTGGTCTTCCGCCTGCCGGAAGCGTTCGGTGAAAAGCCCGTGGTCGCCACGCTCTCGGTTAAGGCGGAGAACACAAACGAGGCTGATAAGGGGCCGCCCGCTTTCGAGGTCTACGGCATCGGCATGGGCGAGAAGGCCGTCGGCTCGATACTCATCGAGCGCCTCAGCTTTCAACCCGTCCGCGTCCGCGCCACGCAGCAAGAGAGGGCGGCCTACGGTTTTCACTCCCGCTCCGACTTCCCCGCAGCCGGAGTCGAGTTCCGCCTCCTGTGGCACAGGGCCGACGGCAAACTCATGAACAGTCTGGTGAACAGCAAGAAGCTCGGCGGGGTGCGGCGGGGTGAGTCGGTGAGCCGGGAGTGGGACGGCAGGAACGGGAAGCGGGAGGTTTCCAAGGGGCGTCACCAACTGCTGGTGAAGGCGTGGTACGGGGAGAAGAAGGGCGGGGATTGGGCGGCGGCGCGCTCCCGCCAGCGCGTGCTCGTCGAGTAGTCGGGCGCGCAGGAGAACGTGCGGTGCCTCCCGAAAGTCGGAAACCGCCTCGGAGAAGCAAAGTCGGCCGCGTCGCCGCGGGGGCGTGCGCCCTGGCGGCCGCGTTCTTAGCGCAGTACTACTTGGCAAACCTCCCCGCGCCGGTCGACGTGGATTCCACGAACAAGTTTTCCCCGGTGGTGGTCAGGCTCGGCCAGGATGAGTTGGTGATTGAGGAGCCGGTCGTCAACTCTCCGGACGACGTGCTGCTCGCGCACGAGGGGCGCGAGAACGAGGTCGTTGACGTTCACCTCGACAGCGCGCGGCTCGACGAGCAGACCGTCGAAGATTTGTCGGACCCGAAGTTCAACCCGCCTGCGACGCCCGGGAAGATTGATTACTGGACGCCGGACACGGAGCAGACGCCGGCGGCCGGCGAGCCATGCCGGACGTTCCTCAAGATCGAACTCAAGGATCGAAGGCCGCCGCGCGCGCTGCACCTCTATCAACTGGGGAGGGCCGGCGCCGACCGCCGCCGCCACCTGGAGATGAAGACCGGCGGCGCGGAACTCGCGGTGCAAATGAGCACGGACACCCCTCCGGAAGTCACGGCCGAGACCCGGGGCTGCCGCAAACTGCTGTCGGTCGGCGGCCTGCCGGGCCTGTCTCTCCCCGCCTCCACAGAGGTGACGGCCGTCGCGGCGGCCGATTCCGCCTTCCGCTTCTACTTCCGACCGCTCACGACCGACGCCCCTTTGTGGGAAGGAGGCCCCGGAGGCTTCCTGACGCCGTTCGACCTCGGGCCGCCGCCGGTCAGGCCGGACGAACAGCCGCCTTTTCAGGCGCGCGCCGTCAGCGTCAGAAAGAGGAAGTTTTCAACAGAGCATCCTGATCCGCCTCCTGCCTTGAGTGCGCGGAGCGTGGACGGCGGGCCGCTGCTTCGAGTTTACGATTTGGAGGTCGGTTCTGATGAGCTTCGGATTAAAGTCTCGGGCCGCGGGGCGGTGAGCGCGAACGGCCGGGCCGAGACGGTCGATCTGCTGAAGCGGGCGCAGGAGCACCCCCTCCTCGCGGGCATCCTGACCGGGTTGAACGCCGCTCTCCTCGCGTGGTTCGTCCGTCTCCTCACCAGCAGCGGCGCGCGCCGCGCCCCGAAAAAAAGTTAACAGAAACAGTCACCGCCCGACCGCGGGGACGGCCGCGCCGACTTCAGACCTTCCCTTCAAGGTTCCCACACCCTGACCGCCGCGTCGTCGTCGAGGGCGGCGAGCAGTTCGGCGAAGGTCAGGCCGAGGGCGGGGTGGCGGGCGGCAGGGGCGAGTTCGGCGAGGGGCGCGAGGACGAAGCGGCGCAGGTGGAGGCGCGGGTGCGGGAGCGTGAGCAGCGGGGTCTCGACGCGCGCGCCGCCGCAGAGCAGGAGGTCGAGGTCGAGCG
>JALZHT010000463.1 GCA_030860645.1 Acidobacteriota bacterium | reverse complement strand
GCTTCGCCGAAGCCTCCGTCGTCGAGGGCCGCGTGCTGCGCGAACTGGCCGACCACGACGCCGCGCTCGACGCCTTCAGCCGCGCGCTGCGCGAGTCGCGCGGCTTCAACCCCGAGGCGCACACCGGCATCGGGCTCGTGCACGAAGATAAGGGCCGCCACGAGGAGGCCATCGCCGCCTTCCGCAAGGCCCTCGCGCAGCTCTCCGACACCGAGCCGGTACTCTACGAGTTGGTGGGCAGGAATTTCGAGAAACTCGAACGCTGGAAGGAGGCGGCCGACGCCTACGACAAGTATCTGCAACTCGCGCCCGAGGGCAGCCACGCCAGCGCCATCCGCTCCATCATTGACCAACTGCGCCAGCAGGCGGCCGAAGCCGAGCAGCAGACGCCGGAACAATAAACGGGGCGACGCGCCCGGCGCGCGAGGAGTCGGCCGCTCAGGCGTCGCGGCCCGAGGGCTTCGGGCCGGGGCTGCTCAGGTGTTTGGTCGTCCCCTCCGTGACGCTGAAGTCGGCGGGAATGAATTCGGAGGTGTCGGCGGAGCGAAGCCCCTGCCGCGGCGCGCCCGCCTCCAACTCCGGCCCCGCCCGCCGCTCGCGCTTCGCGGCCTCGACGAGTCTTTTGCTCACGAAGAGGCCGTTAATTATCAGCCCGATGCCGACCATGAAAGGGATCACCCCGGCGACCCACAGCCGCCGGACGATCTCCGCGTCGTGCGGCGGGACCTGGCCGCTCAGGATGATGCCCTCGGAGATGACGTACAAGAAGACCGTCACCGCGATGCCGACGCACGCCGTGATGACGCCGGCCTTGATCTCGTTGTAGCGCTTCACCTCCGGCGTGATGCCTTGCAGGCGCTCAAGCTCCTGCTTACGTCTCAACTGCTCCTCCCCGGAGAGGAACATCTCGGCGACCCACGTCTTGCTCCAGTCGAACTTCTCCTCCGCCTCGCGCGCGGCGACCGCCTGGCGCACGGCGTACAGATTCGCGCCGCAAGACTTGCAGAATTTCAACTCGTCGCTTTGATTAGAGCCGCATTGCGGACAGAACATAAGGCCCCTCCCGTCAGGATTAGACGGCGACCGCGGGCCGCGTCGCCCGCGTCACAACAGCCCCGGCTTGCTCGCCAGGAAGGCGAGGGCGCAGGCGGGCACCGGGAACGTCGCCGGCCACGGGGCCTGCCCTCCGGGCACCCGCCGCCCTCGCTCAACGCTCGCCCCATTGCCACGCGCCCGCGCACTGTGCGAGCATTTACGCCAACGATAGTTTCGAGTTTCGGGTTCCGGGTTAGAGGATTTTTGATTTGCGATTTCTGATTTGTGATTGGAAGACACGCGGCCTCTTCTTTAAATCGCAAATCAAAAATCCAAAATCAAAAATGTCTCAACCCGGAGCCCGCGCCCCCGAACTTGAGTAAATTTACATGACCACCACAGCGCCGACCAAACACCGCCACGTCTCCGCGAAGGCGAGCCGCTTCACCGAGTCCGTCATCCGCGAGATGACGCGCGAGGCCCTCCGCCACGGGGCCGTCAACCTCTCGCAGGGGTTCCCCGACTTCCCCGCGCCCGAAGACCTGAAGCGCGCCGCCGCCGCCGCCATCCACGACGACGTTAACCAGTACGCCATCACCTGGGGCGCGAAAGACTTCCGCGACGCCATCGCCGAAAAGACCCGCTGGTATCTCGGAATAGACTGCGACCCCGAGGCCGAGATCACCGTCACCTGCGGCTCGACCGAGGGCATGATCGCGGCGATGATGGCCTGCGTCGACCCGGGCGAGGAGGTCGTCATCTTCGAGCCGTTCTACGAGAACTACGCGCCCGACGCGATCCTCTCGGGGGCCGTGCCGCGCTACGTCCCGCTGCGCGCGCCCGAATGGACGTTCGACCGCGACGAGCTGCGCGCCGCCTTCAGCGAGCGCACGAAGGCCGTCATCCTCTGCAACCCGAACAACCCCACGGGGAAGGTCTTCACGCGCGAAGAAATGGAGTTCGTCGCCGCGCTCTGCCGAGAGTTCGACGCGCTCTGCTTCACCGACGAAATCTACGAGCACATCATCTACCCGCGCGAGGACAGGGAAGTCAGCCACATCTCGATGGCGCAGCTTGAGGGGATGCGCGAGCGCACGGTGGTCGTCAACTCGATGTCGAAGACCTACTCGGTGACGGGCTGGCGGGTCGGCTACTGCATCGCGCCGCCGCACATCACGGCCGCCGTGCGCAAGGTGCACGACTTCCTCACGGTCGGCGCGGCCGCCCCCTTGCAGCGCGCCGGGGCCTACGCCCTGCGCCTGCCGCCGGAATACTACGACCAACTCCAGCGCGACTACCTGCGCCGCCGCGACGCGCTCCTGCCCGTGCTCGAACGGGCCGGCTTCCGCGTCTTCCCGCCCGACGGGGCCTACTACATCATGACCGGCATCGAGCGCTTCGGCTTCCGCGACGACGTGGAATTCACGCGCTTCCTCGTCCGCGAGGTCGGCGTCGCCTGCGTCCCCGGCTCCAGCTTCTACAGCCGCCCCGAACTCGGCGCGCAGCAGGTGCGCTTCTGCTTCTGCAAAAAGGACGAGACGCTCGACGCCGCGGCCGAACGCCTGCTCAAGCTGCAAAAGACGTGAATCGTCAAGCGTCAATCGTGAATCGTGAAAGGCAGTTCTTTCGATTGACGATTCACGTCTTTTACCGATTCACGAAATGAGGGCTGGTCTCGCGGTGTGGGACAGGAAGCGTCAAATCATCTGGCTGGCGACGGGCCTCGTCTTCGGCACCTTCTTCCTCTATCCGCTCGCCCGCGAAGACTCCGGCCGCTTCGACTGGCCCTACTTCCTCCAACTCGAAGCCCTCCTCGTCCTCGTCATCTCCGTCATGTTCTACATCTACGGCAGAAAAGGGTGATGGGTGCTAGGGAAAGACAGCCTGCTTTCCCTAGCACCCATCACCCTTTTTAATTCCCCGGCTGTTGCAGCTTGTGGCGCACGCTGATGCCGTCCTCGGGGACGATGAGGAGGCGGCGCTCGTCGTAGAGCGGGATGCTGGAGGGCGTGTAGCCGAGGATGTAGCGGTGCTTGCGCAACTCGTCGCAGATGGCCTGCGCGGCCTCGCGCGGCTGGTTGGCCGGCAGCACCCGCCCGCCCGTGCCCTCGGTCAGCTTCTGGACGACCTGCGCGGGCTTGAGCCGGTCGCGCCGCAGCGCCCCGCCCGTGCGGTCGGGAATCTGGAGCGCGTAGACCGTGATGTCCTGGCGGAGGAGTTCTTTGAAGATCTGGTCGAAGTTCGTCTTGCTCCCGCGGTCGAGGCCGTCGGCGACGAGCACGATGACGCGCTTGCGGTTCGACCCGGTCAGCGGGCGCAGCGCGTCGTTGATGACGGCGGCGAGCGCGTCGAACAGGTGCGGCTCGCCCTGCTTGCGGAAGGTCGGCAGCGCGGCCTCGATCTTCTTGGCGTCGTCCGTCCACTCCGAGATGATCTCGGCGTTCTTGTCGTAGCCGATGACCATCACCTGGTCGCCCTCGTAAATCTCGTAGGCGAACTCGCGCGCGGCCGTCTGCAACTTCTCCACGTCGGCGCGCAGGCCCAGGCTATTGTCAATGAGGAGCACGATGCGCGCGGGCGCGGGGTCGGGCGTGAAGGTCTGGATGGTCTGCTCCATCCCGCCGTCGTAGAGCGCGATCTCCTTCGGCGTGACGCGCTCCTCGGAGCCGTCGGCGCGCGCGGCGACGACGTTGAGGAGCAGCGTGCGGT
>JALZHT010000462.1 GCA_030860645.1 Acidobacteriota bacterium | reverse complement strand
TACCAGAACAACACGCGCCTCGGCGCGGCCATCCGCCACGCGGCCGCGCGCCTCGTGCGCCAGGAGGCGCGCACCCGCCTGCTCATCGTCCTCTCCGACGGCCGCCCCTACGACCACGACTACGGCGACGCCCGGTACGCCCGCGAGGACACCCGCGAGGCCCTGCGCCAGGCCCGCCTCGACGGCATCACCCCCTTCTGCATCACCATCGACCGCGACTCCGAGGCCGAACTCCGCGACCTCTACGGCGAGGTCGGCTACACCATCATTGACGACGTGCTCAGCCTGCCCGAACGGATGCCGGCGATTTACCGAAGGCTGACAACGTGAGGCGACAACCTTTTGCGCGCGGCCGCCGGATTAAGGCCGGCGCTCGCGAAACTTTCATGAAAGGTGTGATGAACCGCCCATGTCCCCGACGCTTTCCGCCGGACGCTTAATTGTGATGCTGGCCGCGATGATGCTTTTACCCTCCTCCTTGTCCGCCGAGGCCCGCGACAAGTCGAAGGGCGGCGAGGGCGACCGGCGGTTCGCAAAGTTTGGCGCGGTGCGCGTGCACTACCGCAGCCTCGGGAAGGGCGCGGAGGCGCTGCTCTCAAAAATCGCAAAGAGCGGGCGGGGGCAAGCCCCGCCACTACAATCTTGCCGCCGGCCCTCGGTCGCGCGGGCGCGGCCCCGAACCATGACTATTTCCGGGCTTTTGCCTTCCTTTTCGGCGCTGGGTTAAGATTAACGGTGCGCAGGATCACGGAGGGGTAGCCTAATCGGCTAAGGCAGTAGTCTTGAAAACTACCGGGAGCAATCCCTTGCAGGTTCGAGTCCTGTCCCCTCCGCCAAGATTGGAAGTTCTGAGTTGACGAAGCCGCCCGCCCCCGTCAAGTGGCGCTGGCGGCTTCGGCCGTTTCGAGCGGGAGGGAGAGGAGGGCGATGAGGGTCGTGCTGTTTGAGACGTTGACGGCGGCGCTGTGGCAGGAGGGCGAGAATGTTTTGCAGCGGCTGTGGCGCTGGACGCTGCCGGTGCGCGACTACTTCAACTTCAAGTGGGAGCTGGGAAACTTCGTCTTCTCGATTTCGAGCCTCGTGCTCGGCCTCATCGTCTTCCTGCTCTCGTTCGTCGCTTCGCGCTACCTGCGCGGGTTCCTCGAACGCCGGATGCTGGCCCGGCCGCACCTCGACCCCGGCGTGCAGTTCACCATACTGCGGCTCGTCAACTACATCGTCGTGGTGGTCGGGGCCATCGCGGGGCTGCGCATCGCCATCGGGGCCGACTTCACTTCGCTGGCCGTCGTCTTCACGGCGCTCTCGGTCGGCATCGGCTTCGGCCTCCAGTTCATCGCGGGCGACATCGCCGCCGGCTTCCTCCTGCTCTTCGAGCGGCCGGTCAAGGTCGGCGACTTCATCACCGTCACCGGCCCCGACAGCAAGATCATTGACGGCAAGGTCGTCTCCATCAACCTGCGCACCACGGTGGTGCAGAACAACGACAACGTCTCGGTTATCGTCCCGAACTCGAACCTCACCAACCAGAACCTCATCAACTGGTCGTACCGCGGCAAGCGCTCGCGCCTCTCGATCCCGGTCGGCGTCGCCTACGACTCGGACGTGGAGCTGGTCACGCGGACGCTCTTGCGCGCCGCCGAGGGCGTCAAGTTCGTGCTCGAAGAGCCGAAGCCGACCGTGCAGTTCCTGGAGTTCGGCGAGTCGTCCCTGAACTTCCGGCTGCTGGTGTGGACTGACCGGCCGCGCCGCTACCCCACCATCAAGAGCGCCATCAACTACAACATCCGCCGCCTCTTCCTCGAAGAGAAGATCGAAATCCCGTTCCCGCAGCGCGACCTCAACCTGCGCGCCGCCGCGCTCCGCTTCGAAGATAGGACGCTCACGGCCGCGGGCGACGAGACGGGAGACGAGGGATTCGCCGAACGGGAGCGGGAGGCCGGCGTCGCGCGGTGAATAAAGCTTCGGGCTAAAGGGATTTTTGATTGGCGATTTTTGATTGGCGATTGGAAGAAGAGGCGGCCGCTTTCTTCTCCCAATCAAAAATCAAAAATCGCCAATCTAAAATCCCTTTATTTCGCCTTCTTGAAAACGTCGTCCTCGGGGCGGACGAAGTAGGCGGCGAACGGCCCCGTGCCGTGAACCTGGACGATGGTCTCGCCCTTCGCCAGCGCGAAGTGCGGGACGTTCTTCGGCGAGACGAGGTAGGAGCCTTCGGGGAACTCCTGCGCCGCCGCGAGGTCGAACTTCTCGCCCATGCCCATCACCCACGTGCCCTCGACGACCGTCAGGTTCTCGTCGAACGGGTGCCAGTGCGGCGGGACGCGCAGGCCGTCGCGGTGCTTGATGCGGATGACGTAGGGCGAGCCGTCCTTCGTCGGGTCGCCCGCGAGCACGGCGATCTCCGCGCCCTCGTAGAAAGGCTTCCACTCGACCGCCGCCGGCGTCAGCGCGACGTGAAAATGGTTCGCGTGGCCGGCCTCAGCCGCGTCCGCCGCGCCGCCCTTGCTCGCGTAACCGATGGCCGACCCCGCCCCCAGCACGACCAGCACGACGATGTAAAAAAGGTTCCGTTTCATTCTCCCCTTCTCCCTTCACCCGGCCCGACCAGGCCGCTTGACCTTTAACGCGCGAAACCGCCGCGGGGCGAATCAGTGAAGGCCGTGAATCGTCAATCTTGAACAGAAGTCCTCAGCCGTCAGTTGTCAGCCACCAGTTTTGTCTTTGCTGATGACCGGCGGCTGAAAACTGATAACTACGATTCACGATTTACGTCTTTTACCCTGTTGCATAAATCGCCCCGCCGGTTTAGGCTAGGGGCGTCTTCCACTGAGTGAACAGCCATTCAGATTCCGAGCCGCCGACGAACACGGAGACCGTCCCCCTGATGCGTTCCGCCCGCTCCCTCTCCGGTGCGCGCCCCGCCGCGGGCGACAAGCGCGAGGCCATCCTGCGCGCCGCCACCCGCGTCTTCGCCCGCTCCGGCTACTTCAACTCGAAGGTCGCCGACATCGCCCGCGAGGCCGGCGTCGCCGACGGCACCGTCTACCTCTACTTCAAGAGCAAGGAGGAAATCCTCCGCTCGATCTTCGAGCGCAACACCTCGGAGGCCATCGCCGAGGGGCGCGAGGAACTCTCGAAGATCGCCGACCCGCGCGACAAGCTCCGCCGCATCGCCCGCCACCACCTCGAACGCCTCGGCTCCGACCGCGACCTCGCCGTCGTCTTCCAGGTCGAGCTGCGCGGCACCACCAAGTTCATGGAGGAGTTCTCCGCGGCGGGGCTGGCCTCCTACCTCAACCTCATCCGCGAGGTCTTCGAGCAGGGGCAGGCCGCCGGCCTCTTCCGCCGCGAGCTGAACGCCAAGCTGGTCTCGAAAATCCTCTTCGGCGCGCTCGACGAGATGGCGACCAACTGGATCCTCTCGAAGCGACGCTACAGGCTCGCGCCGATGGCCGACGAGGTTCTGGACATCTTCTTCGACGGGGTGAGCGCCACGTGACGAACACGACCGAGCAGACCCAAGCCCACGCGCCCGCGCGCGCCGCGCACCCGCCGCGCGCGCCGCTCCACGAGGACGAGCCGCGCACGCTCGTCGAGGTCTTCGAGCGCGCGCTCGCGCGCCACGCGCGCCCCGACACGCTCAACGCCAAGCGCGGCGGCGCGTGGCAGCCCGTCTCCTCGGAAGATTTTTTGCGCCGCGCCCGCCACGTCGCGCTCGGCCTCTACTCGCTGGGCGTGCGCCGCGGC
>JALZHT010000461.1 GCA_030860645.1 Acidobacteriota bacterium | reverse complement strand
GGCAGGGACAAGCCCTGCCCCTCCAGTCTTACCTACGTATCACACCTCATTGATGGTTGATTTAATCTTCAAACAGAGACCTTTGGGTCGTCGGGCGGCGGAAGGTGCTCGCGCCTTTCGGGTAGGAGTGCTCGGCGTTTTGGTTGAAGCCGAGGCGGGCGCTGTGGACGCGGAAGCTCTTGAGGATCATCTCCCAGTATTCGCCCCGGCCGCGCATGCGCTCGCCGAACTCGCTGACGTTGAGGCGGCCGCCGCGGGCCTCGCGCAGGCGGGCCATGACGCGGTCGGCCTTCGTCGGCAGGCGCTCGCGCAGGCGCTGCTCGAAGTACGGGGCGACGCTGCCGGGCAGGCGCAGGATGTTGATGAAGGCTTCGGTCGCCCCCGCCTCTTTGGCGCGCTTGAGGAGGCGGGGGATGTGCGAGTCGTTGAGGCCGGGGACGAGCGGCGCGATGCCTAGCCCCACGGGCACGCCGGCGGCGGAGAGTTCGGCCATCGCGCGGAAGCGCGAGTCGGGCGAGGGCGCGGAGGGTTCGATGGCGCGCGCCGTCTCGTGGTCGTCGAAGCCGATGGTGAAGAAGACCGAGGCCGAAGCCTCGCGCGCCAGCGCGGCGAGCACGTCGGCGTCGCGGCGGACGAGCGCCGACTTGGTGACGATGCCGACGGGGTTGCGGAATTCGAGGCACACTTCGAGGCTTTTGCGGGTCAGACGGTAGTGCGTTTCGAGCGGCAGGTAGGGGTCGGAGGTGAACGAGAAGACGACCGTTTCGCCCTTCCAGGCGGGGCGCATGAACTCGGCGCGCAGCAGTTCCGGCGCGCGCACCTTCGCCACGATCTTCGTCTCGAAGTCGGTGCCGGCCCCGAAGCCGAGGTACTCGTGCGTCGGGCGGCTGAAGCAGTAGCTGCACGCGTGCGTGCAGCCGCGGTAGCAGTTGACCGAGTAGTCGAAGCCCACGTCGGGGCTTTTGTTGTGCGTGATGATGCGCCGCGTCTCGGTCTCCTCGAAGACCTCGACGCGCGCCTCGGGCGGCTCGCCCACCCACTCGACGGCGGTGCCCAGCCACGGGTTCGGGGGGTTGTCCACGTAGCGCATAAAAATAGTTTTCAGTTATCAGTCATCAGTCATCAGTAGACAAGCGTTCTCTGTCGAACGGTCAGCGCGTTAGCGTCAGTGTTCCCCGTGGGGAGCTTACTGACTACTGACAACTGATCACTGACAACTTTATCTTCGGGAGTTGATTCGGGAGGTTTTCAGTTCAGGGTTCCGAGTTTACTCTCTTCGGGCGGTTTTGTCTCGTCCCAGGTGACGAAGAAGAGGCGGTAGCGGTCGGGGTCTTCGAGGGTGACGAAGCGGCCGCCCCAGCCCTCGTCGGCGGGCGGGGCGAGGTCGAGGCCGGCGGCGCGGAGGCGCTGGTAAAACACGTCCACGTCGGCGACGGTCAGGAAGAAGTGGACGCCGCGGCCGCGCCGGGCCATCGTGATCGGGACCTGGGCGAGCATGAGGCGGAGGCGGCCGGCGCGCAGCGTCGCCATCGGCGGCTCGGCCTCGGGCGTGTGCTCGGCGACCTCGAAGCCGAGGCGCTCGACGTAGAAGGCGAGCGATTCGTCGAGGCTGTCCACCTCCAGAAACAGCAGGTCGAGTCCGGTCACGCCCATCGCTTCAGACCGCCGCGAGCAACAGGTAGACGACGTAGACGCCCGCGCACACGCACGCCCAGAAGGCCAACTCCTGCGCCCAGACGAAGCGCCGCGCCGGGTGCTTCGGGCCGACGCGGCTGCGCGCGAAGGTGAGCGCGCCGTGGCCCATCAGGACGCCGCCGCAGACGATGGCCGCGGCTAGCAGCGCGAGCGGCCACAAGAACCGGACGTAATGCACGCGCACCAGAAAGAGCAACACGAGGCCGAGGAGGATACACATCCACGCGCCCAGGATACGCCCGCTGACGGGGTCAGCCTGCGCCGCCGGCGAGGGGGCCGGGGTGTGCGCCTGGTATTGCGGGCGGGCGCGGGGCCGGCGCGCGTCGTAGGCGCGGCGCGCGGCCTCGTCGCCGAGCACGCCCCAGGCTTCGTTGAGCGCCTTCATCTCCTCCTCGTCGCCGCCGCGGTCGGGGTGGAGCCGCCGGGCGAGGCGCTTGTAACGGCGCTCGATCTCCTCGCGCGCGGCCGACTCCTCCGCGCCGAGGATCGAGTAATAGTCCTTCTCCGGCCCCTTCATTCGTAAACGCCGCCCCCTTCAATTTCCGCGAGCGGGAGAAATACTAACGCGGGCGTCGGCGGCCCGTCCACACTCCGGCGGAAGACCGCGGCGCGCTGTGCTAAGCTTCCGGCTAAAGCCGTGAATCGTGAATCGTCAATCGCGAATCGCGGCTGAGCTTAGCGGCCTTTGAGTTTGACCCTTAACCGCGGCGGCTGCTCAATCACGATTCACGATTGACGATTCACGGTCTTCCACGCTCCCGGAGGAGAATTTATGTCCTTAGAGTTCGCGGCGGGCGACGACCTGGTCTTTCAAGTGGAGAGCGGCTTCGGGCTGATGCGCGTGATCGGCGTGGAGGTCGAGGCCGGCGGGCGGGTCTGGCACGTCCTCGTCTACGAGGACTTTTACCCGGACGTGGAGGCGGCCGAAGGCGCGCTGGCCTCGGGGCGCGAGTTGCCGACGCGCCTCCCGCACGTCGCGCTGACCGAGCACGCCTTCGCCAAGACCCCGGCCGCGCGCCTCGGCCACCGACCCGTCACCGCGCACGAACTCGAAGCCCGCACCCGCTGGGAGAGGGCGGATCGAGAAGTTCACGACCGCTCGGTGCTGCTCATGCTCGGGATGCGCTGAAGAGGATTTTAGATTTTTGATTGGCGATTTGCGATTGCCATCCACGCGGCCTCGCTCTTCAATCGCCAATCAAAAATCTAAAATTTCTCAACCTTCATCCCCTTCGCGGCGCGGCGCAGGAGGAGGCGGGAGATTTCGGGCCAGCGGGCGGAGGCGCGGCCCTGGCCCATGAGGTCGCCGGCCGTGAGGCCCGTCCCGCTCAGGTCTTCGAGGTAGACGATCAACAACTCGTGTCGCTTTGTCTCGTCCGTCAGATGGATCAGCCTGCGCCACATGAAGTCGTTACCCTTCAAGTGGTAGCCCTTGCTTTCGAGGAAGGCGCGGGCGCGCGCGCCGTCCGAGTCCTTCCGCTGCGCGAGGACGCCGGCCAGATTCACCGCGGTCGCGTCCGTCCGGAACTCAAAGCCGCCGAGGTTGATCGTCTCCTTCATGCCCGAGTAGTCGTAGGTGTGCGTGTTCGAAGGCAGGTAGCCCTCGAACTGCACCCAGTACAGCCGGCGGATGCCGCCCTGCCCGTCCGCGTCGACGAAGAAGAACTGCTCGACCCCGGCCACGTCGTAGAGGACGAAAGACTGAGTCCCGGCGTACTTGAACGCCTTGTCGAACTTGAGGCGAATCGCGGGGCGTCCGGTCGAGATGATCGTCTGCCCCTCGACGCGGCGCGCGGCGGCGTCGGCGGGCGCGGCCTGCCCGTCATTACTCTGCGGGCGCGTTGGCTGAGGCGGCGTCTGGGCCGTCACGCACGCGGCTAACACGAACAGCGACCACGCCAACAGGAAGTTTTTCCTCATCCCGGACACCTCCGACCGATGTTTTTTTGAGTCCCGAGTTCTGTGCGGTGCCGCGCGCGGCCCAATGCAATTACGGATTAAAACAGTTCCGGGTTCCCGGTTAGCAGTTCCGAGTTATAGACGGTCTGCAACTCGGAAC
>JALZHT010000460.1 GCA_030860645.1 Acidobacteriota bacterium | reverse complement strand
CGACGGGCCGCTGATGGCCGAGTTGCTGGCGACGCGCTCGGAGCTGCGCCGCGTCGAGGCCGAGCTGAAGAAGGCGGCCGAGGAGCGGCAGGACTTGCTCGACAAGCTGGCGCGCCGGCAGGCCGACTTCGACAACTTCCGCAAGCGCACCGAGCGCGAGCGGAAGGACACCTACAACAACGCGCTCGCCGACGTGGTCGGCCGCCTCCTGCCCGTGCTCGACAACCTCCGGCGCGCGCTCGACACCGAGCGGTCGCGGGAGGCGAGCGAGTCGGCGGAACTCAGCCACTTCCTGCGCGGCGTCGAGCTGATCGGCAAGCAGCTCGCCGGCGTGCTCGAAGCGCTCGGCGTCGAGGCCGTCCCCACCGTCGGCCACCCCTTCGACCCGCACGTCCATGAGGCCGTCGCCACCGCGGAGACGGATGAGTTCGAGGCCGACACGGTGGTGGAAGAGATGCGCCGCGGCTACCGCCTCGGCGACAAGCTCCTCCGCCCCGCGATGGTCAAAGTAGCAAAGCCGTGACGAAGACAGTTTCAAGTCCGGAGCCTCAAGTCTCAAGTCAAAGACAGGTTCTTGGCTCCGGACTCCGGACCCCAGACCCCGGACTCTTTTAAAGCTATGGGCAAAGTTGTCGGAATCGACCTGGGCACGACGAACTGCTGCGTGGCGGTGCTGGAGGGCGGTGCGGTGCAGATCGTGCCGAACAAGGAAGGCGGGCGGACGACGCCGACGGTCGTCGGCTTCACCGACAAGGGCGAGCGCCTCGTCGGGCAGATCGCCAAGCGCCAGGCCGTGACGAACGCCGCCAACACCGTCTACGCCGTCAAGCGGCTCATCGGCCGCAAGTACGACGAGGAGGAGGTCGCGCGCTCGCGCGAGACCGCGCCCTTCGAGATCACGCAGGCCGCCAACGGCGACGCCCGCATCCAGGTGCAGGGGCGCGTCTACAGCCCGCAGGAGATTTCCGGCATCGTGCTGCAGCGCCTCAAGGCCGCCGCCGAAGACTTCCTCGGCGAGTCCGTCACCGACGCCATCATCACCGTCCCCGCCTACTTCGACGACGCGCAGCGGCAGGCGACGAAGGACGCCGGCAAGATCGCCGGGCTGCGCGTCGAGCGCATCATCAACGAGCCGACGGCCGCCGCGCTCGCCTACGGCCTCGGCCGCGAAGGCTCCGAGCGCATCGCCGTCTACGACCTCGGCGGCGGCACCTTCGACGTCTCCATCCTCGAAATCAACGACGGCGTCTACGAGGTGCTCTCCACCTCCGGCAACACCTTCCTCGGCGGCGAGGACTTCGACGAGCGGATCATCAACTGGATGGTCGAGCAGTTCCGCGAAGAGACGCAGATCGACCTCCGGGGCGACCGCCTCGCCCTCCAGCGCCTCAAGGAGGCCGCCGAGCGCGCCAAGTGCGACCTCTCCTCGATCACCGAGACGAACATCAACCTGCCCTTCATCGCGGCCGACGCCTCCGGCCCGAAGCACTTCAGCAAGGTCTTGACGCGCGAGGTCTTCGAGAACCTGGTGAGCGACCTCGTCGAGCGCACCGTCGAGCCGTGCCAGAAGGCCCTGTGGGACGCGAAGCTCCAGCCCAAAGACATAGACAAGGTGCTGCTCGTCGGCGGGCAGACGCGCTCGCCGGCCATCGCGCGCACCGTCCGTGAGATTTTCGGCAAAGACCCCTCGGCCGAGATCAACCCGGACGAGGTGGTGGCGATGGGCGCGGCCATCCAGGGCGGGGTGCTCACGGGCGACGTGAAAGACATCGTGCTCCTCGACGTGCTCCCGCTCTCGCTCGGACTGGAGACGCGCGGCGGCCTCTTCCACAAGCTCATCGAGCGCAACTCGACCATCCCGCTCCAGCAGGCGCAGACCTTCACCACGGTCGTCGACAACCAGTCGTCGGTCGAGATTCACGTCCTCCAGGGCGAGCGCGACATCGCGCGGCACAACCGCAGCCTGGGCAAGTTCGAGCTGGTCGGCATCCCGGCGGCCCCGCGCGGCTCGGCGCAGATCGAGGTCACGTTCGAGGTCGACGCCAACGGCATCCTCAACGTCTCGGCGCAGGACAAGTCGAGCGGGCGCAAGCAGCAGATGAAGGTCACGCCGACCTCGGGGCTCGCGCCCGACGAGATCGAGCGCATGATCGCCGAGGCCGAGCAGTCGGCCGAGACAGACCGCCACGCCAAGGAGTTGATCGGCTACCGCACCAAGCTCGACAGCCTCGTCCGCAACACGCAGCGCACGCTCCGCGAGTTCGGCAACTCGCTGACGGGCGAGGAGCGCCAGGCCGCGCAGCACACGCTCCTGGAGTGCGAGGAGCTGGCGAAGTCCGAGGACTTCGACGAGTTGCAGGAGGGGTTGCAGAAGGCCGAGCGCCTCGCCGCGCACGTCGCCATGGCCCTCCTCAACCCGGCGGCCGAGGTCGGCACGAAGGACGCTAAGGATCACAACGAGAGACTGTAAAAGCCGTCAACCGTAAATCGTGAATCGTCAATCGCGGCCGTCAGTATTCGTCCTTACTGAAACTGAAAACTGGCGGCCACGATTTACGATTCACGATTTACGATTTACGATAGAAGAGATGAGCAAAAGAGACTACTACGAAGTCCTCGGCCTGAGTAAGGGCGCGACCGAGGCGGAGATCAAGAGCGCCTACCGCAAGCTGGCGGTGCTCTACCACCCGGACAAGAACCCGGGCGACACGGCGGCCGAGGAGAAGTTCAAGGAGGCGGCCGAGGCCTACTCCGTCCTCTCCAACGCCGAGCAGCGCGCGCGCTACGACCGCTTCGGCCACGCCGGCGTCTCCTCGTCGGCGGGGGCCGCCGCGGGTTGGGGCGCGGCCGGCTTCGGCGGCATCGAAGACATCCTCGAAGGCTTATTCGGCTTCGGCGACATGTTCGGCGGGCGCTCGGCGGGTGCCCGCCGGACGCCGGCCGAGCGCGGGGCTGACCTGCGTCACGACTTGGAGATGTCGCTCGAAGAGGCGGCGGCCGGCATGACGGCACAGTTTACAATCCAGCGTTTTGAAGCGTGCGCCGCGTGCAAAGGTGCGGGGGCCGCGCCCGGCACGCGACCCGAGACCTGCTCGAAGTGCAACGGCGCGGGGCGGGTGATTCTCAAGCAGGGCTATTTCGCTGTGGAGCGCACTTGCTCGCAATGCCGCGGCACAGGGCGAATGATCCGCACGCCGTGCGAGTCGTGTCAGGGCGCGGGGCGCGTCGCGCGTGAGAAGCAGATAGAGGTGAAGATTCCGGCCGGCGTCGAGACGGACTCGCGTATGCGCCTCGCCGGCGAGGGCCACGCCGGCACGCAGGGCGGCCCGCCCGGCGACCTCTACGTCTTCATCCACATCCGCGAGCACGAGGTCTTCGAGCGGCAGGGCCACAACCTCTACGCCTCCGTCCCCGTCACCTTCGCGCAGGCCGCGCTCGGGGCCGAGATCAGCGTCCCGACGCTCGACGACCAGCAGAATTTGAAAATCCCCGCCGGCACCCAGACCGGGACGGTCTTCCGCCTCAAGGGCCACGGCATGCCGGCGCTCGGCGGGCGCGGGCGCGGCGACCTCTTCGTCTCGGTCACACTCGTCACGCCCACGACCCTCACGCGCGAGCAGCGCCGCCTGCTCGAACAACTCGCCGAGATCGAGGAGAAAGACCTCGGCGATAAGGGCCTCATGGACAAGGTGCGCGACATCTTCGGCTGACGGGGTAAAAAAGTTTCGGGTCGCGGGTCGCGGGTTGCGGGTTAAAAG
>JALZHT010000459.1 GCA_030860645.1 Acidobacteriota bacterium | reverse complement strand
GCCCGTGCACTGCGCGCGGGCCGCGACCGCCGCCGCGCAGAGCACCGCCAGAGAGCACACGAGCCGCGCCGCCCGGCGCAGCCACACACGACGACCACCACCTTCAAACATCACCCGACCTCCCATTGTTCGAAGCCCCGGGGAGAATTGAATCGGTACACGCCGCGCCTGAATCCGCACGCCACGCGAAACCGACCCGCGCCTCTTTCTCAGTCAACTGTTCACCAACGGGATTGACGCCCCGGCGTTTGGCAAGTCGAGTGCCGCGCCGTCGGTTGGCCGTCTCTGGCCTGTGCGCGAGACTCTCTCCCATTCTTCTTGACCGACCGCGAGGGTTCGTGTTTTGCTTGCTCCCAAGCTAAAACCCCCTTCACCTTGAGGAGACATCATGCCTCGCACTTCCGAGTACCTGAAGCAACTCGAAAGCGCCCTCGCTCAGGGCAACGCGACCGAGCACACGCACAGGCCGGCGCTTAAATCGTTCATCGAATCGTTGGCGACGGGCATCACGGCGACGAATGAGCCGAAGCGGGTGAGGTGCGGCGCGCCCGACTTTATCGTCACGCGCGGCGAGACGCCGCTCGGCTACATCGAGGCGAAGGACGTGGGCGCGCCTCTCGACCGCGAGGAGAAGGGCGAGCAGATTAAGCGTTATTTGGAAGGATTAGGTAATCTCGTCCTGACTGATTACCTTGAGTTCCGATAGTACGTTGGCGGGCGGCCCCGTCTGACCGCGCGGCTGGCGACCAGACGGCGTGGCGGGAAGTTGCGCGCCGAGCCGGACGGGGCCGCGCGGGTCGAAGAGTTGCTGGCGGCCTTCCTCGACGCGCAGGCGGCGACGGTCGGGAGCGCGAAGGAGCTGGCCGTCCGTATGGCGCGCATCGCGCGCCTGATCCGCGAAAACATCCGCCGCGCGCTGGCCGCCGAAGACCTTGCGGACGACCGGCCCGACCCGCTCCACGACCAACTCGCGAGTTTCCGCGAAGTCCTGCTACACGACCTCACCGAAGAACAGTTCGCTGACATGTACGCGCAGACCATCTGCTACGGCCTGTTCGCGGCGCGCTGCAACGCGCGGGGCGGCGCGTCCTTCACGCGCGAGAGCGCCGTCTTTCAACTGCCGAAGACGAACCCGTTCCTGCAAAAGACCTTCTACCACATCGCCGGCCCCGACCTCAGCCCGCACGTCTCGTGGGCCGTGGACGACCTGGTCGCCCTGCTGGCGCACACAGACATCGGGGCCATCCTGAAGGACTTCGGCAAGCGGACGAGGCGCGAAGACCCGGTCGTGCACTTCTACGAAACCTTCCTCACCGAGTACGACCCGCGGCTGCGCGAGGCGCGCGGCGTCTACTACACGCCCGAGCCGGTCGTCTCCTACATCGTCCGCAGCGTTGACCACCTCCTGAAGACCGACTTCAATCTCCCCGCGGGGCTGGCCGACGCGAGCAAGGTCACTGTCCGCAAGCCGGGCGGCGACGAGACGGCGGAGTCGCACAGGGTTCTGATTCTCGACCCGGCGACGGGCACCGGAACCTTCCTCTTCGGCGTCATCAACCACATCTTCGAGACTTTCCACAAGCGGCGCGGGATGTGGTCGTCCTACGTCTCGGAACACCTGCTTCCGCGCCTCTTCGGCTTCGAGTTGCTGATGGCCCCCTACGCGGTGGCGCACCTCAAGCTCGGCCTGCTGCTCGACGAGACGGGCTACGACTTCAAGGCCGACGAGCGCCTACGCGTCTACCTGACGAACACGCTGGAAGAGGTGCATCAGTTGTCGAACGTGGCGGGCTTCACGCGCTGGCTGACGGAGGAGGCCGACGCCGCGAGCCGCATCAAGCAGGAGCGGCCCGTCATGGTCGTCATGGGCAATCCCCCTTACTCGGGCCACTCGGCCAACGTGGGGCAGTGGATGGCCGATTTGCTGCGGGGACGCGACACGCAGACCGGCCGCGAGACGGCGAACTACTTCGCGGTGGACGGCAAGCCGCTCGGCGAGCGCCAACCGAAATGGCTCAACGATGATTACGTGAAATTCATTCGCTTCGCGCAATGGCGCATCGAGCAGACGGGCTACGGCGTGCTGGCCTTCATTACCAATCACGGCTACCTCGATAACCCGACGTTCCGCGGGATGCGCCAGAGTTTAATGCAGACGTTCGACGACATTTACGTCCTCGACCTGCACGGCAACAGCAAGAAGAAGGAGCGCGCACCAGACGGCTCGAAAGACGAGAACGTCTTCGACATCCAGCAGGGCGTCGCCATCGGGATTTCCGTGAAACACAACCGCCCAAAGGTAGCGACTGTGGGGGGCACAACCGGCGCGACCGTGCGGCACGCGCACCTGTGGGGCGTGCGCGAGATTTTCACCGAGAGCACTCACGGCGAGCGTGTACTTTCTGGCGGCAAGTATCACTGGCTCTGGCAGAACGACATGAGTACGACAGGGTGGACGGTGCTTGAGCCGCAATCACCATTCTACTTTTTTATGCCGCAGGATGTCGGCTTACTGGATGAGTATGAGAAGGGATGGAAAGTATCAGAGGCGTTTCCCGTTAAGAGTATTGGTGTGCAGACACACCGAGATTCTTTTGCCATCTCTTTTGACGAGCTAGCTCTACGTCAGCGCGCCAAAGATTTCTCCGACATAAACATTGGCGATGAAGCGATAAGAGAGAAATACAAATTGAGTGACTCAGGAACGTGGAAGTTGAGAACAAGTCGCCAAAAGGTGGAGGGTAAGATTAGTGAACTGCAAGGCAGTATTACTAGGTGCATCTACCGTCCGTTTGATTTCCGATGGATTATGTATCACGACGCAGTGGTAGAACGGCGACTGTATGAAGTAATGGGCAACATGCTATCGGACAATCTCAGTTTTATGACGGGCAGACAGTCTAAAGAACCGTTTGCAATCCTCTGCTCTGATGTACTATGCGGTCAGCACAAAATCACTTCGGTTTACGATGGGAGTTACTTATTCCCCCTTTATCTATATCCAATCAGTAAGGGGAATCTCTTTGACAACGACGATCCGACCGATGCGCCGGGCGGGCGGCGGCCCAATCTGTCGGAGAAGTTTGTTGAGGAGTTCGCGGCGCGGCTGAAGATGGAGTTTGTTCCCGATGGGAGGGGCGACCGGGTCGGGACGTTCGGGCCGGAGGACGTGTTCAGTTACATGTACGCCGTCTTCCACTCGCCCGCATACCGCAGCCGCTACGCGGAGTTTCTTAAGATTGACTTCCCGCGCCTGCCGCTCACGTCGGACGCTGAACTCTTCCGCGCGCTGTGCCGCGCGGGCGACGAACTCGTCGGCTTGCACCTGCTCGAACGCCGCCCGCCGCCCATCACCTCCTACCCCGTGGACGGCACGCACGAAGTCGAGCAGGTGCGCTACACCGCGCCGGGCGAGGCCGGCTCCGACGCAGGGCGCGTCTGGATTAACCGCGAGCAGTATTTCGAGGGCGTCCCGCCGGAGGTCTGGAATTTCCACGTCGGCGGCTATCAGGTCGCGCAGAAGTGGCTCAAAGACCGCAAAGGCCGCCGGCTCACCTTCGACGACCTCGCGCACTACCAAAACGTCGTCGTCGCCCTCGCCGAAACCATCCGGCTCATGTCCGAGATTGACGCCGTGATTGATGAACACGGCGGCTGGCCCCTTCGCTAGACGCTCCAGGCGGGCGAGGCCAACTCCTCGGAACTGGGTGTGGTTTATAGGTCAAAGTACGACGGGGCCGCGTGGCTCCCACCAAGCACACGCG
>JALZHT010000458.1 GCA_030860645.1 Acidobacteriota bacterium | reverse complement strand
CGTCCGAGGAGAGCGCGCCGACGACGGTGAGCGTCTGCCCCGAGGAGATCGTGAGCTGCCCCGCCCCGACGAAGTGGAGGGCGAGCGTCGCCGGCACCGTCAAAGACGTAGTGACCGTCTCGGCAGTGGAGACTTCGAGCGTCGCCCGGGCCGAGCCGACGGCGGCGACGGCCGCGGCGAACGACGCGTAGGAGTCGGCGTTGTGGCGGGCGTTGACGCGGGGGTCGACCTCGCCGAGGGGCGTCACCGTCCCGACCGTGGTCGTGAAGGGCGAGGAGACTCCCGTCCCCGAGAGCCGCAGGTCTACGGAGCCGGGCGCGGCGTAGAAGGTGAAGGAGGCGTCCGAGGCCCCGCAGGTGAACGGGGTCGCCTTCGGGGTCGAGCCGGCGGAGTCCGTGAAGATGCTGACCGGAGTGACCGTGCCGACCTGGTAGATGTTCGCCGTGGCCCCGGGCAGCGCCTTCGGGTGCTTGGTCGAGGAGGTGACGCCGGAGGTCGCGGCCGCGACGCCGCCCTGCTCGCAGGAGCCTGAGAACTTGTTGAGCGTCTGCGCGGAGGCGGCCGCGGGCAGGAGGGCGAGGATCAGGAGCGGTAGTAGTCTTTTCATCTCTTCTCGAATAGAAAAGGGGCCGCATTGGGGATCAGTTCCCAATGCGGCCCCCTCCCTCGCTAAAAAGCCGGCAGGTCGGCCCGAACTTCGAGTCGTCAGCCTATAACGGGGCGCGGGCGCCCATCAACGGCGATTGTCAGCGGCGCGGGACACCGGTGTTCACCATCCTCCCGGTGTCGGGGATGCCCAGCCCCGGCGGCGGGTCGGGCCTGCGGCCGGGCGGCGGCATCTCCCGCGTGAGCCGCGAGCGTAACTCCGAGAGCGCCCTCCTCTGCGCGTCCTCCGGCATTACGAGGAAGGCCGGGGACTGCGCGAGCGCCGCCTCCCGGCGGTAGAGTTCCGTCAGGTACTTCTGGTTGTACGCGACGAACTCGCGGTCGGGGATGCGGTGCTTTTTGCCGCCCTGTTGGAACGAGCGGTCTACCGTCGGCGAGGGCATCTTCAGCCGCTCCCGGTTGGCCTCGACGACTACCCGCAGTTCGGCCGGTATCTTCGCCTTGAAGTAGCCGGACTCTTCCTTGTCGAAGGATGCGGTCTGCCTGAGCGGCGTGAAGCCGAGCGCGCGCATCACGCCCTCGAACGGCGTCAGCTCGACCTCCTCTTTCCCGGCCCCTTTAACCCTCTGCGGCTCTCCCCTGTAAGCCTGCCTCACGGCGTCGAGGGTCTTCCCGTAGGGCGTGACCTTCTGGCCCGCCTCGGAGGCGAACTCCCCGGCCTCGCGCGCGGCGATGCGCGCCTGGGCCGCGGACGGGTCGCCGCGGAAGTTGCCAATCTCCTCGCGGAGCTTCCCCGAGCCTTCGTAGAGCGTGATGAGTGAGCCGAGCGTCGGGCCGCCGAGCGTGTTGACGAGCTTCTCCTTGACCGTCTTCCCGTAGAACGGGTCGAGGATGGCGACCGACCCCGAGAGGTCTTGGCCGATGAGCGCGGGCGCGCCGTAGTAGGCGGCCTCGGCCGCCCGGTCGGCCTCCTCGGGCGGCATGCCGTAGTGCTGGAGCTGCGCCGAGAGCATCGTCACGACCTCGTAGCCGAGCAGGCCCGCGGCGACCCTGAGCGGCGAGGTCAGGGTCTTCAGCCCGCCCACCACGCCCTTACCCGCGGCGAACTTCGCGACGCGGGCGGCGCGCCGGAGGCCCGTATCCGTCGGCCGCTTGCGGTAGAGCGTCGCGATGTTTTCGAGCGACTTGACGGTGTAGCCCTTGAACTGGCCGAGGAGGCGGCCGGCGGGGCTGCGCAGGATCGGCGGCACGTTCCAGACCGAGTTGTCGAACTCGACCTTCCTCGCCCACTTCAGCGCGTGCGAGTGCGCCTCCGCGTCCTTCAGCCCGAGGCGCTCGGCGTCCCTCAGCCCGTACAGGTAGCCGACGCCGCGGTTGACCTCCGACGCCTTCTCGAAAGGTCTGGGGAGGTTCGACGCGACCGCGCCGACGGTCTCGCGCACGCCCTCGGCGTCACCGACCGCCGAAGGGATGTTTCTCAGCCGGCGCGGCTTCGCGGTCAGCGCGGAGGAGCCTTCGAGCTTCGTCGCGCCCTCAAAGACGCCCCTCTCGCGGAGCATCCGCCGCGTGGCGGGCTTCAGGAACTCGTCGTAGAGGGAGGCGAAGTCCCTCGTCGAGACGTAGGGCCAGAGCGTCGTGAGCGGGTCCAGGAGGTTCACCGCGGAGGCGCGCACGTTGAACTGCAAGCGGAGCAGCGCCTGCAAGGAGGTGAGCTTCTGCGCGAGCCGGCGGAAGGCCATGTCGGGGTTCGCGACGTGGTTCCGAAGCACCGGCGTGCGGCGGATAAGGTTGCCGAACTGCTGCTCGTGCTTCGATGGCGTCCCCCACAGGTCTTTGATGTAGCCCTCCATCTCCTCAGCGAGTCCCCGCTTGCCTTCCCTCTTCAGCCCTTCAATGATGGGCTGGAGGTCGCGGTTGAGTTTCGAGAGTTCCTGAGTCCGGGCGAGCTGCGCGCCGTGCGCCTCCATCACATCGCGGTAGGCTTTCGAGTAGCCCTCGAAGCCCTCGCGCCGCAGCAACGCGCCGAAGAACTTCTGCCTGTTGCGCGCCTGCCCGACGACGCCCCGGATGTCGGCGAGGATTTCCTCTTTGGGGATGTCCACGCTGTCGCCGAGCCTGCCGACGACCTTCCAGAACTGGCGCGACGTGACCCGGAGCGTCGGGTCGCCCGCGAAGGCGTTGCGCGCGCGCGCGACGATCTGCGCGTCCGGGTTCTCCTTCAGGATGTCGAGGGCCATCTTCTGCGCTCTGGCGTAGGTCTCGGCCGTGCCGACGAAATGCCCGTCGCGCAGTATCTGGATGTCGCCGAGGAAGAGGTGGCGGAAGTACCCTTGCTCGGTCAGCCCCCAGCCGTCCGGGGTTTCTATGCCGAGTTCGCGGCGCGAGTTGATTACATGCCGGCGCCAGTTTTCCGTCAGCTCGTCGTGGCGCTTCAGCGCCCGGCCGAGGTCGGTGTCCGTGTCCTTTATCGCCCGCCGCTTCGGGTCGTCGAAGGGGCGCTCGATCAAATCAACGAAGTCGGCGTAGAACTGCTCCTTCGCGGGGCGCTCGCGCCGCGGGAGCCTGACGGAGACCTCCGTCTCGCCCGCCGCAGTCTGCGTGACACCCGTCTTGTGCGTCCGGGCGCGCTCCAGGTAGGCGTCAATCTCTTCGACCTTGCGCGACCAGTCGCGGCGCAGCGCCTCCGTGGCCTCTTGGGCTTTGACGATCCTCTCCGACGCCTTGCGTCCCTGCTCGCCGCCGACGCGCTCGAACGTGCCACGGAAGTCGAGGTTCGAGAGGGGCGTGCGGAAGCGGTCGCTCGGGTCGAAGTCGCGCTCGCCGCGGGGGCCGCGCTCGACGGCGAAGGAGCCGCGGGGGCCGGGACCGGGCGGGACGGTTAAATCATCCGCCGCGGTGATGGCCTCTGGGGAGGGGCCGGCGTGGCGGTACTCTATTTTCTCGCGGGAGGGGACGCCGGACGCGCGCCGCTTCGCCAACTCTGCCTCGGCGACTTCGAGCGCGAGTTCCTGTTCGAGGCTCGCGCGGCCCGCGGCCTTCTCCCCCGAGAGGCGCGCGACGTTCCTCTCGACGGCGTCGGGCTGTAGCCCGGCCGCCTGCGCCTCAAGCTCCCGGCGCAGCCCGACGACCGAGGAGACCTTCGATGGAGAGAAGACCTCCGTCTCGTCGCC
>JALZHT010000457.1 GCA_030860645.1 Acidobacteriota bacterium | reverse complement strand
CCCGAAACCCGCAACTCGAAACTTATTTTCCGAATCCGGCGGATCATTTCGGCCGAGGCGAGGAAGGTGGCGGCGTTGAGGAGGAAGACGGCGTCGCGGCCGAGGGCGGTGGCGGCGAGGCCGCCGAGGGCCGAGCCGACGGCGATGGTCGCGGCCGTCGTCGAGGCCGAGAGCGAGTTGGCGGCCAGAAGCTCTTCGGCCCCGCGCGCGAGGGCGGGGATGCTGGCGCGCTTGGCGGCGTTGAAGAAGGCGGAGACGGAGAAGAGCGCGCCCCCGACCGCGTAGATGACGGCGAGCGAGCTGTAGCGTCCGGCCAAAAGGAAGCCGAGCGCGAGGACGGCGCGCGCGAGGTCGGCCGCGATCATGACGCGCCGGCGGTCGGCGCGGTCGACGACGACGCCCGCGACCGGCCCGAAGACGAACAGCGGGAGGTGGCGCGCGATGGCGTAGACGGCAATCGCCAGCCCGACGCTCTCCGGCCCCGCGAGCTGGATGGCGAGCGCCAGCACCGCGATGTTGTTCAGCCAGTCGCCGACCTCCGAGACGACCTGCCCCGTCCACAGCCGCCGGAAGTCGGCGTTCCCGGCGAGCAACTCACGGTAGGTCAACGCGCCCCCCGGAAAAGTTTCGGGTTGCGGGTTTCGAGTTTCGAGTTAAGACGATTTGTTTTTAACTCGAAACTCGAAACTTTCAACTCGAAACTTTTTTTCATCGCCGCCCTTCGGCCTTCTTCAGTTCGGCGTAGCGTTCGAGGATATTCGAGACGTAGGCGCGCGTGGAGGGGATGTCAATGCGGCGGATGAACTGCTCGGCGGTGAGGGGCGGCTGGCCCGGCCCGACGCGGTTCCACTCGGCGGCGCGGCTCGGGCCGGCGTTGTAGGCGGCGACCATGCGCGCCTCCGCGCCCGGCGTGTCGCGGTAGCCCTTGCCGATTTTCTCCAAGTACCAGCAGCCGACCTGGATGTTGCGCTCCGGGTCTTTGAGGACGCCCGCCGGGTCGCGCCGCATCCGCTCGGCCCACTCGCGCATCCCGGTCTCGGCGGCCCACTCGCGCCCGACCGCCGGCGTCACCTGCATCAGCCCGACCTCCTCGTCCTCGCCGATCTTCCACGGGCTGAAGTAGGTCTCCTCGTGGATGATGCTCCACACCAGATCGGGGTCGAGGCGGTAGACGGCCGCCTGCCGCTCGATCAGCGAGTCGAAGCGGTGAATCCAATACTGGTTGAAGAAGTAAAGCCCGGCGGCGGCAGAGGCGAGCAGGATGAGGGCGGCGACGAGGAAGCGTCTCAGAGCGGGCATCAGGTTGGTCGCGATTTACAGTTTACGGCGGACACTCGGGAGTACGGTGGCGCGCGGCGGCTCGAAGTGCAATTCGAGCGCCTCCCTTAAGTTTTCAAGCGCCTCCTCTTCGGAATGGCCCTGGCTCGCCACGTCAACTTCGCGGCATTGAGCGACGAACCACTCGCCTTCCCGCCACACGCCGGCCGTAAACTCCTGCGTCATGCGTTCGCTCCGTCTCAGTTCCTCCGCCGGAGGTGCGACCAGAGGTCGGCCGTCGAGGTGGAGGCGTCTTTGCCCTCGTAGCGGGAGAGCAGGGCGCGGCGGTCGAGGACGTGGCCCTGGAGCCAGACCTCGGCCGAGAGGGTCGCGCCCACGGCGAGGCCGTCGCCGCGCAGCGCCCGGCGGTTGACGAGCACTTCGAGCTTGAGGCGTTCGAGGTCGAGGTAGACCCAGTACAGCTCGCTGCCCGAGAGCGGGTTGCGCAGCGGCTTGAACGAGAGGACGCGGCCCACGAGGCTCCAGTCGTTCTCGTGCGCGGCGCGCGACGGCGCGGACTCTTCGAGCGGCTGCCAGCGGACGCGCTCGCCCCGCCCCGTCACGACGCGCGCGCGGTAGGCGAGGCCGCAGAGGCCGACGTGTAGCTCCTGCGCGCGGAAGCCCTCGGGGCCGACCTCGGTCAGGTTCTGCAACTCGAAGAGCACCTCGGCGTCCGTCCCGTCGCAGTAGCCGTGGACGATGGCCTCGCCGTCCTCGTCGTACTCGGTCAAGGCCCACGGCGAGATGCGCTGGGTGTAGCGCGCGCGGAAGCCGGGGCGGCAGTCGGCGTAGAAGATCTCGCCCGTCCCCGACTCGTAGAGCACCGTCCAGACCTCCAGCCCCTCGCCCAGCTTCCAGCAGCGCCCGTGCAGCACCGCGCCGCGGCGGGGGAGCTGCGACGGCTCGCCCTGGTCGCCCGCGCGCTCCGCGAGGTAGTTGAAATCCTTCTCGCTCGGCACTTCCAGCCCGATGGCCTCAAACGTCGTGTCCATAACGCTTCGCCAGAGACAGGTGAAAGCCGTGAATCGGGAATCGGGAATCGTAAATCGTAGTTGAGCGTCGCCCTTTATGACCGGAAGGCGAAGCCTTCTCTTCACGACTTACGGTTCACGGCTCACGGCTTTGCCTCGTTACTATCTTGCCGCCCGTCGCTTCTGCGGGGGTTTGTGCGCGGCCGCGTCGTCGCCCGCGCGCGGGGCGCGGACGCGGAAGCCGCGGATGTTGCGCGCCGGGCCGTGGCGCGGCGGCGCGGCCGTCCGCACCATCTCCGCGAACAGCTCGACGTCGTAGTCGGCCTCACGCGACATCTCCTCGCGGATCGCGTGCAGCACTTCGAGGAACCTCGGTTTGGGATACATAACAAATAAAGTTTCGAGTTCCGAGTTTCGGGTTGGAGAGGATTGTAACTCGAAACTCGCAACTCGCAACCCGAAACTGTCACTGCCGCTCTGTCATTTCCGAGACGAGGAACTCCGGCGTGACGATCTGCGGGACGAAGAAGCCGGCGGCCGTGTTAAAGAGGCGGATGCGGGCCTGCCTGCGCACGTTCGCCAGGTGGCCGAAGTTCCACGTCACTAGATAATCTATTTTGTGGAAGGAGGCAACCGCCACGTGGACGGCGTCGCCGAGGTACTTGCGGTGGAAGATGCCGCGCGCGATGTAGCCCTCGGCGAGGATGGCCGCCTCCTCGGTGAGTTCGACCTGCGTGAGCGGCGCGACCAGCTTGAGGTAGCCGGTGCGGTGCGGCTCGGGCACGCGCTCCAGCTCGCGCACGACGAGCGGCGAGATGCAGGCGTCGTACTCCTCAAGCTCGTGCTCCCACCAGCGCATCGTGAGGTCGCGGCGGAACGGCTCGCCGTTGTCGAGGTACGCGCCGACGACCGAGGTTTCGAGGTAGATGCTCTGCTTCATGACTGGCTCGTGACGGCGGCCGGGGCCTTGCGGTCCTCGGCCGGGCCGGGCTTCGCGAGGGGCTCAAGGCGCACCAGCCCTCGCCCGAAGTCGAACGTCACGCGGTAGTGGCGCAGGACGTTGCCGCCCACGATCCCCGTCTGCTCGAAGCCGGCCGTCTCGTTGATGGGCTCCATGTCGAGCACGGCGGCGTAGACGTTCTGGCGGACGTAGGTGCCGAGCGCGATGCGCGGGAGCAGGAGCGTCTGGATGTTCTCGGCCGGCCCCGCCGCGCCGTAGACCTTGATGTAGCCCGCCTGCGCGTAGCGCTCGAAGCCCGCGCGCGCCGCCAGCGCCTTCGAGACGACCGAGATCGAGGCGCCCGTGTCGATGATGAAGTTCGTCGGCTTCTCAAGCCCGTCGAAGCTGACCTCGCCGCTCCAGAAGCCGCTCGAAGTCGTGCGGATGGGCACCTCGATCGACCCGGCCGGCGCGGGCTGGGCCGCCGCGCGCCGCGCCTCCTCGTCGCGCAGCAGAAGCATCTGGCGGCCGCCGTAGTCAACCACGGTCATGTAC
>JALZHT010000002.1 GCA_030860645.1 Acidobacteriota bacterium | reverse complement strand
CTTAGGTTTTTGATGAGCGTTTTAGAATACATCGAAGAGACCAACCCTACGGAAGTCCGCGAGCTTTTGACGGCGGCGCATCTTTTTTTGCAGGAGACTTTGCCGCCTTTCGCCACCTGCGCTATCAAGTGGGGAGTCCCCTTTTACAGCCTGCGCCGAAACTTCTGTTATTTGAACCGCCACCGGGATCACATCACACTCGGCTTCCCGCACGGCTACAAACTCGCCCCGCAGCCCGGCGTCCTGCTCGGCGAGAGCGAAAGACTAAAGCAGGTTCGTTACCTCGAGATACGTTCCGTCGAGGACTTATATTCCGAAGAGACGCTCCGGATTTTGCACGAAGCAATTCTCCTCGATGAAACGATGGCTAAAGTTAAGCCCAAGTTCAGAAGGAAAAACAGGCGCTCCTTTTAAATTTGCGTATTCCGTTAGAACTGACCTGCTGATTCCAGCGCGCTGACCCAGCCCTTAAAAAGGGATCCTTAATAATGCCGGCGAAATACTTATCCGCGGTGGGTCATTTTATGGAACGGGTGGTCACCGCAGCGGAATTGCTGTACCAGCTTAAACGGAATATGCAGGTATGAAAGAATTCATGGGTAGGGTTGCTCTGGTCACCGGCGCCAACAGGGGGATCGGTCTGGAGGTCACACGACAACTCGCTGCGCGAGGATTCACGACTATTCTCGGAGCGCGCGATGTGCGGAAGGGTAATGAGGCCGCGAGTCAGTTGCAGCAGGGCGGGCTAACGGTCGTCCCTGTCCAGTTGGACGTAACCGAACAGCAGAGCATTGACGCCGCGAAGCTCGTGGTCGAAGAGCGGTTCGGCAGACTGGACGTGCTCGTCAACAACGCCGCCATTCTCTACGACGAATGGCAGCGCGCCGAGAACGCGAGCCTCGACACCGTGCGCGAGGCATTCGAGACGAACACGCTGGGCGCTTGGCGCATGTGCCAAGCCTTCATCCCCTTGCTCCGCAAGAGTGAACACGCCCGCATCGTGAATGTGTCGAGCGAGAGCGGCTCGTTAACAGTCATGGGCGGAGGCACGCCAGCTTACAGCGTCTCGAAGGTTGCCCTGAACGCGCTCACGCGCATGCTCGCCGACGAACTCCGCCCATCGCGCATTCTGGTCAACTCGGTCTGCCCCGGCTGGGTAGCCACAGAGATGGGTGGGCCTGACGCTCCGCGCGCGGTCGAGGAAGGCGCGGCGAGCGTCATGTGGGCCGTGATGCTGCCTGACGAGGGACCGACTGGCGGGTTCTTCCGCGACGGGGAACCTCTCGCTTTGTGAAGGTCAAAATCAGCCAACGCTCAAACGAGAGATTTGTGGCTTCTAAAAGCGGACGCGTTCACATCCGGTCCGAACGTCCGAGACGCAGAGCCGATGAGGGACGGCGGCGAACGCCGACACGAATGGATGTTCCGGAATGGGCCCGACGCCCAGGTCGACCTCGGCGTGCGCCGAGAAGATTTCGTTTCGAATCCGCAGCACGAACGACGCATTTGCTACTTGCTCGGGCTCGCAACAGAAGAAGAGAAGATGACAGCGGCGTCGTCCCTTCGGTGGACCGGGAGGGAGAAACCGATCGCACCATCTGGGAGATCGCCCAAGAGAACGGCCTCGCCTACTCCGGCCGTTCGTCCTACGCTCAGGCAAGGAGAGTGACCCATGCGGAAGATTATCGTCGGCGCCATGGTTTCCATGGACGGCGTCATGCAGGCGCCAGGCGGGCCGTGGGAGGATCCCACCAAGGGCTTCAAGTTCGGCGGCTGGGTGATGCCCTATTTCGATGAGGTGTTCGGCGAAGAGGTCGACCGCGTCTTCAAGGAGAAGTGCGATCTCCTGCTCGGACGCAAGACCTATGAGATTTTCGCAGGATACTGGCCGTACTACGACGAAACCGCCCCCCATGGCGGCATCGCGAAGCTGTTCAAGGACATCAAGAAGTACGTGGTCTCGCGCTCGGGCGACGTCGATACGAGTTGGCAGGGCTCGGTGCTGCTGCGAGACATCGCCGACGTGAAGCGTTTGCGGGAAGAAGACGGCCCGAACTTCGTCACCCAGGGCAGCACCGAACTTGTGCACGCGCTGCTTGCCAACGACCTCGTTGACGCGATGAGCATCTTCACGGTCCCGGTCGTGCTCGGCGGCGGCAAGAAGCTGTTCGCGGACGGCTCAGCGCCGCACAGCTACAAGCTGACCAGGTCGCGCGTCTCGAGCATGGGCCTCATGATCGCGCACTACGAGCGCGCCGGCGAGATCAGGATCGGTGACACCGCGCTCGATTCACCCAGCGAACGTGAGATCGCCCGCCAAGAGCGCATGAAGCGCGAGGGCTAGAGGTTCGCCGACGCCGTCGATCCGGTGAGCACCAGAAGCGCGTCAAAACCCTGTTACGGGCTCATCCGCACTTTTGATGACGTTTTCAATAGAAGAATTTGACAACCCTGGTCAGGAGCTAATATGCTCAGGAACATGTTGATTCGAATCCGCGAACGAAAAGTGGAAAGGTCTCCACGTTGCGCCTGCCTGGTTCGCGGAATGCTACGCCTGTAAATTCGCTCACTCAAATTTTAAGTAGCGCGGCCGTGAATTAGCGAGGGGAATCGCTGGGGTTCACGGCTTTTTGCTGCGCGTGTGTCTCCCGGAGAGAACCACCCCGGCTGCAAAAAGCGCGGCCCCCCTCCTTACAAAGGAGGGGTGCTTTTGAGGCCCCGGTACTCCACCACCCCGCCCTTCGGGCATTCCTCCTCGGAGGGGAGTTTAGGCGGCGACCACCTCGGTTTTAGGCCGAGCCTCGGCGTTCGTAGAGACCTGACACTTCGGAGCGGTTTCGTTTCACCGACTTTTAACCGGGAGGTGGAACATGGAGAAACGGCGGCGAAGGAAGGTTTTTCTGGCGCAGAACTTTCTGAGGAGTCCGGGGCTGGTTCGTCGGTTGGTGGCGAGGAGCTCGATCGGGCCGAATGATGTTGTGTACGAAATTGGCCCCGGGAAAGGGATCATTACGGCCGAGCTGGCGCGGGCGGCGGAGAAGGTCGTCGCGATAGAAAAGGACCCGAAGCTGGTTCGGCGGCTGCGAGAACGGTTTCGGGGCGTCGAGAATATTGAAATAATCGAGAAGGATTTTCTACAGTTTTCGATCCGCGAGCGCGATTACAAAATATTCGCGAACATCCCGTACAGCATTACGGCGAGTATCGTTCGCAAAATCTTGTACGTGCCGCCGGCGCCGGGCGAAGCGTACCTGATATTGCAGAAAGAACCGGCAAGGAAATTTTCGGGACGCCCGAGCGAGACCCTGTTCTCGCTCCTGGCAAAACCGTTTTTCGAATTTCAGATAGTGGCGGAGCTGAAAAGAACGGATTTCGATCCCGTGCCGGACGTCGATTCGGTACTCTTGCGCATTGCGCGCCGCCGCGAACCGCTTCTGCAGAAGGGGGATGCGGCGCTCTATCGCGAATTCGTGCGATACGGCTTCGGCAGATGGAAACGACACCTCAGGTCGGCGTTCAAACCCGTCTTTACCTACAAACAATGGAAACGCCTCTCCCAAGACCTGCATTTCCCATTAAACGCCACACCGACCGAGCTGACCTTCGTACAATGGCTGGGTCTGTTCAAGGTATTCAAGCAAAGGCCAGCTATAACCGACAGGGCGCCGGATTGGGCGGGCTGTGAAAAGGTCAAATTTCGGAAAACATGGAATTTTTAGTACGGTCTGGGAGGCCGTGGGCACTTAGTCCAAACCGCCTTTTGCCGCGGCAGCGCGGCATCGCTTAACGCTCAATTCGGCATCATCAAGGTCGGAGAACCTGCGAATCGCCCCTTGTTTTCCTGCTTTTTCTGAGTGTCACAGAAACGATAAAGCGTCCGTCCGATAAGCCATAACCTGTCCGTGTCCTTATATATACCGCGGTATTCTTAACCTTAGGCAGGTCCGATTTTGCTTTGAATCAACCATACAGTGGCCGTTTGTTCAGGGAGATAAGGATAAGCCGTCCGTTTGTACTGGCTTATATTCTGCTTACAGGGCTGGGGCTGATAGAGATTCGGGCGGGCTCGGGCTTTAGCTTTTCTCCCTAAGGCAGGGCACGTCACGTGGGACGATCGCTTGTCTGATAGGCTTTGCCTCACGGGGAATCGTGGGGCAGGAATTGTGAGGCAGCCCTCTGAAGCGTGGGGCAAGAGGCTATCGCGGTGAATTTGCCGGCGGTATCGATCATCGCGCCCGGGGCATACTGGTATTAATGGAAAGTCCGGCCTATGATAACTGAGTGAGCCTCGACGGCGTGGATCAGTCTTTATCGGAGCTGCATCAAGACCTGCCGCTCAGCGTCGCCCTCGGTGCCGGCGGGGCCCGCGGCATGGCCCACCTCGGCGTCCTGGAAGTGCTCGTCGAACGGCGCTTCCGCATCACGGAGATGGTCGGCGCCAGCGTCGGCGCGCTTATCACAGCCTTTTACGCGGCGGTGGGGCTGGATTTGCCCGCCATGAGGGTGCTGGGCCTGAATCTCACCTCGCGCCACTTATTGATCTGGGCTTGGCTGCGGCGGGCGCCGGGATTCATCGGCCGGCGGTTCGCCTCCCGCGCAGGCATTATCCCGGAATACCTCGAACGCTTGGCGGCGACTTCAGGCCACAGGCTGCACCACGGCGTCGAGCGCATCGGACTGGTCGCCTACGATTTGAACCGACGCGAAGAACTCCTCTTCCACAACCTGCAGCCCGACTTCCCGCTGGACGCCGCGACGCGCGGCGCGGTCGCCATACCAAGGTTTTATCCGCCCAAGCATTGCGTCGTGGGGGGGCGCGAGCTGCGTCTGATTGACGGCGGCGTGACCAACCGCCTGCCGGTGGACAAACTGTTCGCGCCGCCGTTTCACCCCGCGCAGGTGTTGGTGGTGGACATTTCGAATCGGGTCAGCCAGCGGGAAGAGAACCTCGCCAAAGTGCGCGCCTTGCGGCGGCGGCACCCCGCAATCCCGATCGCCGTCATCCGTCCGAATACTTTGGGCAAAGGGACGGTGATTTACGGGCGGCAGGATATGCAGGAGTTGATCGATTCGGGCAGGCGGGTGGCTGAAGAGGCCTTTTCATCAGGGTAGAGGAGGGGGTTATCTATTATCAAAAACGGAGCTGCCAGGCAGCGTGATCAATACCCGGCTGCCTCTGGCAACGGATGGGTCGAACATCATCATGTTTAGGTCCGGGCACGGGTGAGTTATTTGGAAGAGCTCCCCTCAGGTATGAATCATCAAAAGTGATACCGCTGGCGAAGTCAGCAGTGCGCGGGCCGCATCATCAACTTCACGAAAGCCGGCTGCCTCGTCTTCGCTAGCGGCACCTCGGCCAGCCAGTTGGCGATGCGCACTAAGTTCAGGGCCGTCGCCGTCAGCACCTGCTGCAACTGCGTCTTCGCCACGCCCAGGTAGCGGCAGCGGCGGGCACCGAAGGCCCGCACCGCCTGCGAGATCGTCCCTTCCACCCCGGCCCGGCGCGCGTACTCCTTCGCGTACTCCGCCGTCCGCTCACGCTCACGCGCCGCTTGCAGCGCCTTGTACTGCTCTTCAGGTCTGATGGTCAGCGTGCGCCGCGCCTCCCGACCGGCACAGTGCTCTCGGCTGCGGCACATCCTACACTCCTTGCGCGCGAACTTGATCCTGATGACTGGGTTCCGCTGCCGGTCGGAGGACGGCGTCCAGCTACTGCTCGCCCGCCCCTCGGGGCAGGTCGCCTCCCGCTTCTCCCAGTCGATACGGAAGCGGCCCGCCTCGAACCCCAGCCCCTCGCGCTTCTGCCACTTATAATCGGGGCGCGTCGGCCCGACCAACTCGACGCCGTAGTCACGCTGCGACGCCGCCAAGAGCGCGGCGTCGAGGAAGCCGGTGTCCACCAGGTGCGTGCGCGGCAGCAGCTTCTTTCCTTTCAGGGCGCGATGGACCTCCGGAGTCACCGCGCCGTCAGCAACGGGCGCGCTAGTCGTCGCGACGTGCGTGATCAAGTGAGGCCGGCCTTCGTCGCAGGTCTCCGTCAGGTAGACTTTGTAGCCGACCCACTGCGTCTGGCGCTTTCGCCCCAAGCGCGCGTCCAGATCATACGGCGAACTCACGACCAGCCGCGCCGGCGGGATGCCCTCTTTCTCCGTGCGCCAGTGGGCGAGGCCATCTCGTGGGTAGTACTGCTGCACCCACACTCTACGCAACGCCTCGACCGCCGGCACTTCGCGCAGCCAGGGCGGCGCGTCGGCGGCGTAGAGGGCCGACAGTAACAGGTCGCCGTCAGCCCCGATTAGTTCGGCGTGAGCTTGCCGCTCCTCTTTGCCCGGCGGGACGTAGTGGTCGAAGGCGCGTGGCGCGTAGCGCTCGGGCCACTCCGGCCGGGCGTGTGCCCGCAGCCACTCTGGCGCGACCACGGCCAGGGCGTTGAGGGCATGACGCAGCGTCTCGATGGCGCACTGCAAGCGGTTACAGGCATGGACGGCCGCGAGCACATGCGTCGAGTCGGTGCGCTGGCGGCCGCGCCGCTTGAGCCACTTCCGCGCGCGGCACAGGTCGAGCAGCTGGTCGAACAACAGCTTCTCGACGTGGCCCCCGAGCAGACGGCGGCGGAACTCGCACAGGACTGAGGGGTCGAAGCCGGAGTCGGTCAACTCCAGCGAGAGGGCGTACTTCCAGTCGAGGCGGGAGCGGACGGCGTCCGCGGCGGCGCGATCCGACAGCCCCTCGATGAACTGAAAGACGGTAACGAGGGCCAGCCGCCACGGGGCCGCGGCCGGCTGCCCGTGCGTCGGGAAGAGTGTAGCGAAGTCCTTATCTTCGACGAGCGCTCCGAGTCCGTCACGCAACAGCATATAGATGTTGCCCTTGGGGAAGGCGGCGCGGGCGACGCGGGCGGTCTCATCAGGGATGGGCGGGACGGGTTGCGGGCGCAACGACATCGGCGTACTCCTTGTCAGAGCGAAGTTGCTCAGGATGTTACGCCGCGAGTGTCGCGGGTCAAAGGACTTCGCCAGCGGTATCAAAAGTGCGGGTGAACCTGGCTTGTATGTCGTTATCGGACGCCGACTTGTTCGCCTCTAATTTTCGTGTATTGCGGGCAGAAGGAAGCGACCCGACAGTAGGATTCACAGCGCACGCTTGAGCCTGGCCGCTCCTCGACGTAGAGACCGGCCTTTGTAGCGTTGTCTTCGGCCTCCTCGCGAGTGTCATACAATCTGACTGCCCTCTTCTGACCACGCTTCATCACCGCGAAACGCGTTGGCCTCTCCCACCATTCCTCAGGCGTGCAGGGAGAGACTTCTCCGGCTTCGGCCTTCATGTGTAAACGCACTCGTTCTAGTAAAAAGCTTTCGGCAGCTTCATTAGCCCACAGCGGGACGGTGAATGTCTGCACCTGAGCTGAAGGGTAGTTTGGATCAAAAGCTTTGCTCTTCGACCAGTCCCGATAGATGGCGACAATCTGAATAGTCTCTACGTGCGCGCCAGTGAGCCTCAGAAGGTGCGCGTAGAGGTTGAGTTGTTGCTCCCACTCCTCCTTGACGCCGTTGATCGTCGTTCACACCGAGACAAACTTATAATCGGTCAGTACGCCGTCCTCATAAAAAAGATCGAACGTGCCAGTGACGGTGACGCCTTCGACGACCGTGTTCAGCGTTCGCTCGGCTTGGTGCCGGGGGAGGTCGGCATGACTCTCAAGCAGTTGGTGCATCAGGGAGCCGACCGCAGCCCACAGCCTCTCCGAAGCATCTTCCGTGATTTCCCTCCAATGCTTTATGGTGAGTGCGCGAATCTGCGGAGGGTTGATAAGTTCCGTGACGGAGATTCGGCCCGCAACAGGCGGTCGAGTTTTCGAGACTGCTGCTATTAACGGGGCCGGGAGGTTAAGGTCGTTTGTAATTCTCATGACGAATAGAACCGTACAACTGATATTTTAAGATGGATGATAAACACCTATTAGGCTGCCGCATTTCTCGACAGGATCGCTGGTTCTTGCGAACCACACGGCTCTGCTGTCAGCTTGATTTTCTTGAACAGATTAGCCCTCATCGACCGCACGAAACTATGTTTGATTTGTCTCTTCGTATTACACCCTCATAAAGAACCAACTCAACGACTTTCAGCGCCAATCCGGGCGTACTCTGTTGCGGCGGACAGAAGGTGCAGCGGCAGGGGCAGGATGGTCGGATCGTCATTATTGACAGCTGCGTCACGCAGTTTGTGCGCGAGCATTGCCAGTTGCCACGGTTGATCTCCCTCCTGCTTACAAGCCACGGTCAGTTCGACGATGCGTGGGTTCCATGCCTGCATGTCGGGGTTAAGCGCTTTCGAGGTGTTGGCACTCAACAGCCTCCGCTGCTTTGGCTTCTTTGTCAGGCTGTAGAAGACGCGCTCGCTGGCTTGGAAGAGTCCTTGCGTAAAACTCATTATCGGCCCGGGCGTTTCATTCTCGGCACACTCCCTCTGGGCAAAGCACTCGGGGGTCTCACAGTTATTTGCGTCGCGTACGCGCACGACACGGAGCCCCGGCCACTCCGAGATCAGCAGCGAATCCTTATCACGCTCGAAAGAGAGGTGATCAAGCCCGATGCGGAAGTTGGTAAGCCAAGGCCAAACGCCCCGGGCGTTCTGCGCATGAGCGAGCAGAATCAAGTCTTCACCGTTTTTAACCTCTTCGAGCCACTGGCGAAACAGGCCGGGCACGTTATCCTTGTCGTCGTAGCTGACGTATGTCGCCTTACCCCTTTGGGCGAGCCGGGATAAGAATTCCGGGTAAGTTAAAAATCCACCGAGGCCTGGCGCGGTGGCTCGCACGTCCGAGCCGTCGGCATTCATCCAGAGCATCATTGGAAGGAAGCGCTTGGCGTTTTCCTGCTGCTCGAATTTCCAGACCGCCGCGTAGCTGAGCGGCCGACGGAAAATTTTCGGCGATGGTGATGGTAGTCCGGACTGCACGCCCAATTGCCGCAGAAGGTCGAGCACTGACATCTTGGCGCGGTACGCGAGTTCTGATTCGTAGGGGTTGATGAACTGGGTGACCCGGCCCGCGTGCGCGAAGCCGGCCCGCAGCGCGTTCTTGGGGTCGGACTTCTTACTGAAGCTATCCGCACTTTCGATCTCAACGATGGAAGCGACGGGCGAGTTCTGGGAGCTCCCGTTACTAGGCGAGGCGCTTCTTACGCCCCGCTCGACCTCTTCTGCCCGTCTCCAGAGCGCGCCGCGCTGATCTCTTTCACTGCCCTCAAGAGCCCTCCCCATGTCGTTTAGGGATCGGGCGCATAACTCGACCGTGATCTCCGGCGTGACCCACCTGTGGCACCTCTTCTTCCGGAAAGTCGTGCCTAACTGTTTGAGTCCGAGAATCTGCGGGACCGCATTCACCACGGCGTCGAACACGGTGTCCGACTGATACCACAACTCAAGGAAGAGTTCTCTGCCAGCAGCTTTCGCGACGACGCCGCGCCTCTCACCCTCCTGCTTTTTGAGCACCCTTCTTACAACCCCTTCTCCGTTTTTCCGCCGCGGGGGGAAGAAGACATTTTTCGTCATTGGGGCGACTATCCCTATCACGCGCTGCGGTCGTTCAGTGTGTACGAAGCCGAGCTTATTGAGGTGCTCGGCAATCTGTCTGGTCAACTGGCTGCGATCAGGTGGCATCAGCCCTAACTGAACCTTCAGTTGCCTGGTTGACATGGTGTTGGAGAAGGCGAGGGCCGCGCCCAAGCCTCTCTCGCCGAGAAAGTTGAGGGGGGACTGCATGATCTGCTCCGCCGTGGGCAGCCGGTCGCGGGGATGGATGGTGGCGAACAGTTCGGGCAGGTGATCAATCCACACGGTTTGCCACTCGGATTGTCCGTTATCCTGCCCGGTGTCTTTTGAGATCTTCCTGCGGCGCACCAGTGCTTTCTGAAACCTCTGCGTGTGTTGTCCCGCTTTCACCCCCGGAAGGCTGGTCAGCAAATAAACGCTGTGATCTTCCCCACCCAGCCAAGGGTTAGGGGCGCTCACCCAGCGCCGAGTTCCCATGTTGCAATGAATGACAGGGAAGGGCTGGAAGGGAACCGTTTGCAGTGTGAATCTGAGGTAAATAGAGTAAGCACTCTGTTCGTAAGAAAGGGGCGGCCAAGAGATCAACTCGACGCCGTTGCTGAGGGAGGGCGCGCGCCTGAATTCCAAGATTTTCGATCCGTAATCGAACTTCACCCCGCGCTGGCTCAGGGAGCTGGCTAACAACTCGGGAATCAAATCGAAGCTTTTGTTGTTGCGCGGCTCGGCCGTACCCCACTGGTTGATGTCGAACTCCGCGAGGTCGCGCGTCTCTTCACGCCAGCTAATCTGCTCGTCAAATATTTCCTTGTCTAAACCTCCGGGCAGTGGCACGCCCAACCCTTTGTACTCGCCTGCTATCCAGGTGGAGTACATGATTTGAATGTGCTCCTTTTCGATATCGCTCGCGCTATAAAGCCAGTTCGTGCCACTGCGGGGGCGACGATCTGCGGTGATGAGTGGAGAGAATAGGGCCAGCGCGAGTTGTTCCAGAGACTTGACGCGGGGGCCGTACTGATGCGGTCGCTGGGTCTTTATGGCCGCCCTCAGGTCGTCTAGTATCTCCGCCCAGCGTTTTGGGAACGAAAGAACCCGATAGCTGAAAGGGAGTCTCTCCACTTCGGGCGAGAGGCGGAACGCCAGCGTGTGAAGCGACATGATCGCCGACTTGTTCGAACCCTTCTTGTTCATCTTTGACCCATCCTATTGAGAGCTTGATACAATGGCCCGTAAAGTTCCCGCACGAGCGTACGGTCTCGCGTTGGCACGGCCTTGTCTCCGTCATCAAAGTACGGCCGGAGAACGTTACCCATCTCGTTCAGCAGGCTGATGCTCTTCTTAGCCAAGCCGGAGCTGACGAGATCGAACTTCGCGTCACAGAAGAAAACCCGCGCGGGGCGGCCGCCGCGGATGAGGCGGCCGATGACCTGCCAGATTGAGACCATCAGGTTCCACGTTAAAAGGTCACGCTCAGACTTGGGCAGGGTCGCGTGAATCAACCCAGTCGTCAGCAGCGCCCTCCACCGCTGGTTCGCCTCGCGCCGCCAAGCCTGACCCGCCGCGTCGAGGCTCGGGTACTTCGCACTCTTCCGGGGCAGGAGTTCCATTTCCTCGATTGCCCACTTGTTGAGCGACCGGACAGAATATGACAGGTCTTGCGGACGCGGGTGGGGTCGCACAAGGAAGAAGGCGGCGCCGATCGCGGCCACGTTCTGGTCGTTGAGGATGTTGTGCCCCCTTTCGATAGCCATTAAAGGGGCGATGAGGAGCCAGGCTTTCGTATCTGCGAACTGATCAACTTGACCGCGCGGAAGGTGAGAATCGGATTCTAGTTCTGCGTCGTAGGCCTCGGCGTCCGGAACGAGCCGCATCACCTCATTTTGATCCCGCCAGTCGGGACGTTCTCGATGAAGATAGTCGAGGGCTATTTCTGTCTCCTTATAGCTACCAACGACAAGCAGTACTCGCCTGCGGCCTTCTTCGAGGGCGTCACGCTCCCTTTCTAGCAGACTCGACTTTCCGCTGCCGATCCCGCCCGGGCGCGCCAGCTTCCTTAACATTTGCCGGAGAGCGTCCGCACGGTCGTCGCCGTATAGGCCGGAGACCACGATGGCCCTTTCTTTCTCATCGCGCAGAGGCAGGAACCGGAACTCACTATCAGCAATCGCTTGAACTTCCTCCTGAGGAGAGCGAAGTATGCCGGCGACAGGCACCTGCACGTGGTACGAAGGATCTCCGCCGGCCCAGCTTGTGCCTGAAAGTAGGAGTACGTGAGGCCCGGCCACACCTTCATCGGCAAGGAGGTTATTAAGGTGGAGGAGTAGGGCGCGCCCGATGCCTGTACACCTGAGGAATTTGAGCGTCGCCCCACCGGAGGTTTCGTCGTGCAGGTACTGGAAAGCTAACACGTTTCCAATCGGTGTTGCAGGAAGCAACGCCTGGTAGTCAAGCGGGGGACGGTACAGAAGCGTTGACGATGACTTCTCAAGTCCGAGCGTTTCTTCCACTTCCTTCCAGCGCCCGAGCAGAATGTCTAGACGGTTAGCTAAGATTGCGATGAGCAACGCGAACTCGAGTCGTTCAACCATCAGCTCCGCCAGGTCATCACCTAGTTTCAAACCGGAACTATTTTCAACCCAAGCCCTCATCTCCCGCCGCAGCAGTCGCGAGTCAGACGACATCAATAGCCTGTTCGCAAAGTTCGTGAGGGGGGATCCCGTCTCCGAGGCTTCGGCGTCATTGATGAGCCGGTCGCTGAATAAATCACGCAGCCCTTTGTCTATGAAGCTGTCGAACTGGGCGCGCAGGCTTTTATAGAGTGAGCTTTGTCGGCTTGGGTCATCGGCTATCCCCTGTGCCAGACGATCAAAGATAACAATGTCGGTGAAGAAGTACAGGTCGTAAATCCAGTCCCTGAGCTTGCCGCTCCCCAGCAGCCTTTTGTAAGCAGCGTCGGCGGCGGTCTGCGCCTGGTGGTAGGCGCGCCTCCACGCCTCGATCTGTTCGCTCGCGACCGTGGCGCGGCCCCGCTTCCCGGTCTGCTCGCCGACTTGCAGTTCGAGGTTGTCGAGCCAGCCGTCGCCGCTCGCGCTGCAGAGCGTCTGGCTGGGGCTGAATATCCCGTCGAGCTGCACCTGCACGCGGTCGGCCTCGTCAACGATCACGAGGTCGCTGCGCCGCGCCACCAACTCGGCGAACCTTACGCTTTCGGAGTTGATCTGCTCGGCGACGCGCGTGTGGACAAGGCTGGCCGGGGTGGCTATCCATATTTGCGCGTCGACCAGATCGCGCTGTGCCTGGTGGTAAGGACAGTGGTCATAAAGGGGGCAGTACCTCATGCCGCCCCCGTTACCATTCTCTATCCGCACCGGTCGCAGAGTCGAGCACGGCCGGAAATCGACGGGGAAGGGATCGGGGTTGTCGTCGCGGCGCAGTCCGTCGATCGGGCAAGCCGTGCTCAGCCAGCGGAAGCCCACGTGCTCTTCGAACGGCAAGGAGTCCCGGCGCTTGGAATGAAGCGCTTTGTGAAGGCTGTTGATGTGCCTCGGCCTTTGCGTTGATCCGAGCACCGGGACCGCGTTGACGCCGATGCGCTGAAACCTCTGGGCGCGGTCTAAAGCTCCTATCACGTCCCCGACGACAAGCGTGGTGTGCAGCCCGCGGCGGGCGGCCCAGGTTGCCAGCACATCCATCAATGTCGATTTGCCGGAGCTTACCATTCCGACGAAGTGGCAGTTCCCGTTCAGTTCGATTTCGTTTGCTAGCACCAGGTTATTGTTCTTGTCGAATACCTCCAGCTGGACGCCGCGCGAGCGCCCTTGCCGCCCGCCCCGTAACAAGCGTTTCTCCCAGTGGCTAGGCGGGGATCCATTCTCGGCTTCGGTCTTATCCATCCAGCGGGCGGTCCTGATGAGGTCCTCCCACCTGACGGTGATCGGCTTCTTCTCGCGGGGGGAGTTGAGATCGTGTTGCTGCTGAGGAGGGGCAAAGCACGCCTCCTCCGGGAGGAGGATGCCGAAGTCATTGCCATGCTTGTCGGCAGTCCGGTAGCTTCCCGCCTCGGCCCACTCGACCTTCTTCTGGAGGAATTCAAGATTGCCAGAGAGCATTTCGTCGTATGCACGTAATCGGTTACGGCATATCGCCACTTCCCGTCGCGAGAAAGATTTTTTTTGAGCCTCTACGTCATAGGCCCGAAGGCTGCCAGGCAGATCCCGGTAGCGGTCGAGCGCGTTGACCCATATGTGTCGGCTCTTATAGCGCCCTATTAGGTGGCGGGCGTTGAAGAGAAGGTGGCGTGGCTGGTCAGCATCGGTTCTAAGAAAGGGGAACCCGCTCAGCAAAGTCCAGAGTGACGTTGCAGGCTCGCGGGGCGCGATCCGCTCGAGCAGGCGCAGGCCCAGTTCCACCCTACACGTTTCGCTCGGAGAGAGGGGATAGGCGGCGTCCCATTGCCGGGACAGCTCCTTCACCAGGTCTTTGTGCCACCCGTTCGTCTTTCTCATTCTGAACCTCTGAGCTTACGTCGAGCCGCCGCCACTAAGTCAGAATCGAAGAGCGCATCTACGCGCCCCGTGACGTAGACACACCGATTACGGAAGGCCTCTAGGTAGTCGCGGCGGACCCTCTTGTGGCGGTCAGGGAAAACGTAGAAGGCCCTGTCCCAAGGAGGGCGAGTCCGGAAGGGCTTCACTGCTTCGGCCAGGAGGTACGGGCTCGCCCAGTCCTTCACATCGATCGCCCAAACCTCCTTGTCCGGGAACGTAACCCTCAGGTCGTATGCGTCGACGGACGGGTATAGCTCAACCGAGAGACGCTGACCGCCACTGCCCAGATCCAGCAAGCCGTCCCTTAGCTTCAATTCGAACCGGCCGGGTCCGGCGACGTAACGCCTGAGCGCGTGCTTAAGTTGGTAGACCGCCCCGTCTTCCACTGCGGATAAGATGCGCTGGACTTGCTCCTCTCGGACCCGATCTAACCCGCAGCTCTCATCCCTGCAGACCCAAACCTTGTCGCGGCTATAGAGCAGTAAATTTCCACACTCAGGGCAGCAGCTGTAGGCGCCTCGGTGTGTGAGGTATCCGGGTGCCTCTTCGTAAGCATCCTTCACCAGATCGGCGACCGCCCTGAGCGGCGGCTTGCTGTAAGTGATGATAAATTCCCCCTCGGTTAGCACGGGTCTGGTTACCAGTTGCTCTCGGAGCGCTGTGTATATCTGAGGCGGCAGCGTTGAGCATTCCGCGAAGACCTGCTGCATAAACCGTTCCTCCGAGACCGCCGCCTCTATGTCGCGGTCGGCGCGGGCATACTCTTCGCAGAAGAAAGAAGGTTGATGGTTGTGTAGCAGGGTGTCTAGGGGGTGGATGTCCTCCGGGAGTTGGGGCAGCGGCCATTCCGCGAACGGCTTTTCACAAAGGCGTATGAGGGCTGGAACGCTTTGCGGTGGCGCTTCCCCGCGCATAAGACATAAGGCTACCAGCCGGTCATACCCTCGCTGTAATTTCCTCGAGTAAGAGGCTTGGAGCGGTTCGCCCGTCTTTGCGTGATGTAGATAGAGATCGACGAGACCACTGGCGATCAGCCGCACGATCACCTCGGCAGAATGTGTGAGAGCACTCTTCTGGCCGTTCGGCTCGCTTAAATTCAGACTTTTTAATTGAATCGCCTCACCGCTGGACGAGACGTGGTTATCGATTACGTGCTGGATTTTGACGCGGAGCGCCGGGTCAAGACTGGCTAACTGTTTCAGGTCTTTAATCGTGGCGCGCGAATCGTATTGTGAAAGTTCATCAACGTCAGCGTCGAGCACGTCGGCTATTTTGGTAAGAAGCTCTTTTGAAGGGTAGCGGCGGCCACGTTCGATGTCAGACAGGTGAGCTGCCGAAGTGCTCTCTAATTTTCGAGACAGCTCTCGTATAGAGAGTCCTCGCGTTTCCCTTAATTCTTTAATTCTGAGACCAAGGGACTTCATAATAACTGTAAGCATATGTCAGCTTACAGTTGCTGTCAATGATTATTTTCCATATAAGCATCGGTGAGATCACATACAACTGTATTTATGCTGTGACCAGAAAGCCTTTTATTCGCCCCCAGTCCCTAGTATATTCAATTTTTGAGGATACTACATCTTGAACGTATCTTCATTATCAGACGCCTTGACGCGATTAGCAGTTATTCACCCTATCGGAGGCAAACCGTGGAAAAGGTTGTAGCTATATACTCGGGGGGCATGGATTCTACCGTCCTTCTTTATCATCTTCGTTCGCAAGAGTACGACGTGAGGGCACTCTCAGTGGACTACGGGCAGCGCCACCGAAAGGAGTTGGGTAGCGCGCGTACCATCTGCCGTATGATCGGTATTCCCCATGAGGTGGCCGATCTGCGGGGCATCGCCCACCTTTTAAAAGGAAGTTCGCTGACAGATTCAGAGATCGACGTGCCAGAGGGTCATTACGCGGAAGAGAGTATGAAGGTGACCGTCGTTCCTAACCGCAACATGATTATGCTATCAGTCGCCATCGGCTACGCCATCTCACTGGGCTCCAACTTCGTCGCATACGGCGCGCACGCGGGCGACCATGTAATATACCCGGACTGCCGTCCCGAATTCGCCTCGGCGGTTAACACTGCGGCCTTGCTCGCTGATTGGCACCAGGTTGAGCTTCTCCGCCCGTTCATCAGACTGACCAAAGCTGAAATTGCAAAGCGAGGCGCCGAATTGAATGTACCGTTCGACCAAACTTGGTCGTGTTACAAAGGGGGCGAGCGTCACTGCGGACGTTGCGGCACCTGCGTCGAACGTGCTGAAGCCTTCCTGCTTGCGGGCATAGATGACCCGACGGACTACGAGGTCGCTCGTGCGCCTCAAGAGGTTTAATCCACCGATTGGGTGAGCATGTTTTAGTGCATTAATAATCGCATTACCGATGGCTTATTCTGTAAAGGAAATTTACTACACCCTGTGTGGAGAAGGGGCCAACACCGGCAAGGCAGCTGTCTTTTGCAGGTTCGCCGGTTGCAATCTCTGGACCGGCAGGGAAGAGGATCGGGCGGGAGCGGTCTGCAAGTTCTGCGACACCGACTTCGTCGGAACGGACGGACCCGGCGGCGCGCGCTTTAAATCTGCCGAGGCGCTGGCAGAGGCAGTCCGCACAACTTGGCAAGGCGGCCTGGCGCGGGGACTGCCTCTGGTTGTTTGCACCGGCGGAGAACCGCTGTTGCAGATGGACGATGAACTTGTGAAGGCGTTCCATGACGTCGGCTTCCAGATCGCCGTGGAAACAAACGGAACGCTCCTACCTCCTGAGGGTATTGATTGGGTTTGTGTCAGCCCTAAAGCCGGTGCCAAACTTGTTTTAGATCACGGGCAGGAACTTAAATTGGTTTATCCCCAAGAGGGGGCTGAGCCCGAACATTTTGCAGGCTTAGACTTCAAGCACTTCTTCATTCAACCCATGGAGGGTCCCTCACGAGAAATCCACACCCAAGACGCAGTCCGATACTGCCTTGAACACCCACAATGGCGGTTGAGCCTGCAGACGCACAAACTGATCGGCATCCCGTAGGCCATACAAAACCGAAAGGAATCTAGTATTATCAGGGCTCGCTTTATGGAGTCTCAATACACGTTATCTTTTAGAAGGATAGTTTCATGAAGGGCTTCCTCATATGCTCAAGCGAAAACTCATTGGGGACAGGCAAACTGCTTGAGGTTCTTGGGGACGAGGCGGTCGTCGAGTATTTCAAGTCGGTCAGCGAGCGCATCAAGAAGACCGTTCGAAGGACATCGCTAAAGCGGGTAACTTTACACAGTCAAACGCGCTGCTACCTGTGGTCTGCCGAGCATCAATTCTGGCAGGCGGGGAGGATCGGCGGGAAAGACGAGGCCGACAACACGTATGAAGTTAATCTGCCCAATAATCGCGCTCGGTATGTTTCCGAAAAAGATATCTATGTGCGCTGCAGCCTGCCGATAGACGATCCTACCGAAACCCTTGTCCTGAAGAGTCACGAGACCCCGTTTTTCCATGACAGACGGTTTGCGTTCGTTCAGTGTCTGACGAGACAGCGCTCGGTAGCCCACGGCCTGACCGGGTTGTTGTCATCCAACATCACTCTCTACCCGCACCAAGTCGAAGTGGCCCGCCGCGTACTCGAAGACCCTGTTCAACGCTACCTCCTTGCGGACGAAGTCGGTCTAGGCAAGACCGTCGAAGCCGGCATAGTGCTTAGGCAGTACCTACTCGACGACCCCGTAAGGTGCGCCGTGGTGCTTGTGCCCAAAACCATCACTGAACAGTGGGAGCGCGAGCTGGAAGAAAAATTTAACATCACTGATTTCGGCGACCGCGCCTACATAGGCTCAACTGACGAGTTGGTGTCGCTGAGGCAGTTAAGAGACACCGACCGCATCGGCCTGCTCGTCATAGACGAAGCACACCACATCGCCGCCGGCGCGCATTCTTTAGACTCCGTCGTGCGCCGACGCTTCGAGGCCTGTCAACAACTCGCCCATCACGCCGAGCGCCTGTTGCTTCTTTCAGCCACGCCGGTCCTGAATAATGAGAAGGACTTTCTGGCGATGCTCCATTTGCTGGACCCAGCGACATACAGGCTCGACGACTTCGAGGCTTTTCGTGAGCGGGTGAACAAGCGCCAGGACGTGGGAAGAACTCTTCTCTCGTTCCGCGAGGGTGCGGCCCCGTTCGTATTGAAGTCGAGCGTCAACCGTCTGCGGACGCTGTTCCCTGAAGACGCGCGGTTACACATCCTTCTCGAAGAACTGCAGCAACTCTTTCAATCCGCCGAGCCGGATCCCGCAAAGCAGACGTCCCTCGTGCGGACAATCCGCAGTCACGTAAGCGACACCTACAGGCTGCACCGGCGGATGCTCCGCAACCGCCGCGATTCAGTCCAACTGCCGAGCCGGTTGGACGCCGCCCGCGCAGCTTTGGAATTGAAGGAGGAGTATGACGATGACGAGCGTGGATTAAAGGTACACGAATTAATCGACGAATGGCGGGTCCGCGCCGTCGACGTAGTATTCGCTCTCAGGAACGCTAACGATGACTCTGCGCCCAGGCGTGAACGCGAACTGCAGCGCATCTTCTTCATACTGTTGCGGGCTTCAGGAACTTGGCTAGGCGTCTTGGAGCAGGCCTTAAAGATTCGATTGTCGCTTGCTCCCACGTCAACCTTAGCTCGGGAGTTCAGCCAGGACGATCTGCAAGCCCTGAGTGAGACCCCGCTATTTGACGGCGAGTCAGAGCTTCTGAGAACGATGCTGGATGTCGCGCAGCAGCCTGCCGAAGATGGCGACCGGGTGCGGTTGCTCGTGGACATGTTGCGCCGTCTCAAAGCTTCGCGTACGAAAGCCGTGGTTTTTACGAGTTTTGAGAGCACGCAACAAGAGATACTACGACGGCTGAAAGGTGCTTATGGCGAAGCAGCAGTTGCTTCGCATGACGCGCAGCGATTGAGAATAGAGGTCGAGGAAGATGTTGAACGCTTTTACGACGACGCGAATTGTTTCGTACTCGTAAGCGACCACTCCGGTGAAGAGGGCCGGAATCTGCAATTCGCCGATTGGTTAATCCACTTTGATTTGCCTTGGTCGCCGAACCGGCTGGAGCAGCGGATAGGCAGGCTTGATCGTATCGGCCGCAACCGGAGCGTGCAAACTAGGACCCTGCTAGGCCCGGACAGTGAAGACACGTTGTACGAAGCCTGGTATCGATTGCTTAAAGAGGGACTGGGTATCTTCGAGCATTCGATAGCTAGCTTGCAGTTCTATATCGAAGAGAAATTGCCGGCGCTGGAGCAAACATTCTTCCAAGGGGGCGCCGCCGGATTGTTGCAGTTGATTCCGGCGATGCGCGATGAAATCAAGGCGGAGCAGTTAAGAATCAATGAGCAGAACGCACTTGACGAGATAGACGCGCTTGAAAAAGATGCGTCACAATATTACGAAGTTTTATCTAAGTACGACGGACAGCATGAACTCATCCGGAAGGCGTATGAAGATTGGGTTTGCGGGGTGTTGGACTTCCGTTGTACTCGAGATGCTTCTGACCCAGATGTGGTGACCTACCGTGCCCGCCCTGACACGATGGTCCCCCGCGACCTTCTTTTGGATCAGTTCGCTCAAGGACTGTCTGACCCCGGCACATATAACAGGGAGACGGCAAGTAGGCGGACGGGAGTTAATCTTTATAGGATTGGGGAACGCTTCACCGAGGCGCTCGCGCGGTACGTGCGCTGGGATGACCGCGGGCAAGCGTTTGCGATGTGGCGGCACGAGCAAGCTTGGAGTTCCGAGGAAGGTGCTGAGTGGATGGGTTTTCGGTTCAATTATGTAGTGGAGGCGGACATCAACGAGGCCAGTCAATTGCTCTTCAGCCACGGGCTGCCCGATGCGAGTAGCCGATCACTAAGCAGGAGGGCCGATGCGCTGTTCCCGCCGTTCATGATCACCATTTATATAGATGCTTCGATGCGAGAGGTAGAAGATACAACGCTACTCAACGTATTACGCAGGCCCTACTCAAAGAGGTCACTGCCAACTCGCGATTATAGTCTTGATGATAATAGATTATCGGTAATCGAACGCCTTGTAGGGGGCGACATGTGGCCTATCCTATGCCGCGAAGCGCGCAACATTTCTGAAACTTTGCTACGGAACCGGCAAAGTTTCCGAAGCACTTGCGAAAGCTTCGCCGTCGCCGCCGAGCGTGAAATCTCAAGGCGGATTGACCAGTTACGTCTTCGACACGACCGTCAAGCACGGGATGTCGTTGGCGGCAACAAGAGCCTCGCGCGCGACCTGCTGATGGAACAATCCCTCAGCACCGCACTCGTACAAGGCATTCGTAATCCGCGGTTGCGTCTTGACTCGGTCGGATTCATTGTGGTTTCAGGGAGTGTCCCTCAGGCCGGAGTTGACAGGAAAGAATGAGCGATCATTTTCAACTAATTTGCGATCTTCTTAGAGGCCAGGGGGAGTTGCCGCCTGCCACGGAGGTATTTCGAGAGGCTTGTCACGAACGATTGATAAAAGCGCTTCGGGAGGTTGGCAAGAGGAGCGGCCCGGGTGCAACCGATTTCGCTTGTCTAACCAGGCATGTGCTTAGACGTGAAACGGAGCTGCAATCCGGCAGCAGCCCTTCGGTACGGGTATTAAAAAAGCCGTTCTTTCCTGATCGTGATGTCTGGGAAAGTTGCGGAGTTCGCGTGCTGGACGAGCAAGCGGATAATTACCTTGTGCGCGCCCGCCCATGGTATCCGGAGTGGCTGCGAGCAGAGACCACTTCGCCCGAAGCCGCATCTTTCGGTGAAGTCCAAAGGCGAAATTACGAACCGACTGAGGGAGACCCGGCCCTCTCCCTTGTTGGACTCAAAGAGTACCGCAACACTGGTCAGCGCGAAGCGATCCGCGCCGTCTTGGGCGCGCCTCGCGCGTCGACCTTGGTTGTTAATCTTCCTACAGGCTCGGGTAAGAGTCTCTGTGCTCAGTTGCCAGCCCTCTTGGATTCAACTGACTACGGCGTATCAGTCGTAGTCGTTCCGACCACCGCACTTGCCATTGATCAGGAACGAGCGATGTCCGGGTTTATTGAGCATCCGACGGCCTACTACAGTGATAACAGCATTGCCGGAAGGGAGAGGCGTGCGGGTATACGCGAACGCATACGCGGGGGCACACAACGCATCGTCTTCACATCGCCGGAGAGTGTTTTAGAGTCGCTCGCTCCTTCGTTATACGCAGCAGCGGAGCGTGGGTTCATCCGGATGCTGGTCATCGATGAAGCCCACATGGTAGAGCAGTGGGGCGACGGCTTTCGCCCTGCCTTCCAAGAATTGCCTGGACTCCGGCGGGACCTGTTGCGTGTCGCCCACGCCAGCCCGTTCAAGACCTTATTGATGACGGGCACTTTGACGGAAGCTTGCCTCGATACGCTGGAAGCGCTGTACGGGGAGCCAGGGCCTTTCGACGTACTTTCGGCAGCACAGTTACGCCCCGAGCCGTCCTACTGGTTTGCAGGCTGTGAGACGGAAGGGTTGAAGCGGCGCCGAGTTATGGAGGCGCTGCGTCATTTGCCGAGACCGCTCATTCTGTACACAACCACCGTCGAAGATGCTCAGGCTTGGACGGGCATATTACAGCAGAACGGCTTCACACGCTTTGCCACCATGACGGGTCAATCTACTGCCGACGAGCGTAGCAGTGTGATAGAGCGCTGGAGGGAGCGGACGATTGATATGGTCGTTGCCACCTCCGCCTTCGGATTGGGTGTAGATCAGGCTGACGTGCGCGCCGTTGTGCACGCCTGCATCCCCGAAACTTTTGACCGCTTTTATCAGGAGGTCGGCCGCGGCGGGCGCGATGGTCGAGCGGCCCTGTCCCTGATCGTGTACACCGAGAAAGATTTAGAGATCGCGCGCCGCTTGAATAAAAAGGTCTCCATCGGTGTCGACCGCGGGCGTCAGAGGTGGGAACGCATGTTCGCGACGCAAGAGGCGCTCCCGGGAAATCGGTTGCGCATAAAGATCGACCTTGCCCCTAGCTTGAGGTCTTCCCGCGACATTAACATGAGGAGCGAGCAGAATCGAAAATGGAACATCAGGACGCTAACATTAATGAGTTGCGCGGGGTTGATAGCTTTTGATGCCGAGCGTCCGTCAAATACTCTGCAAGAGACCGAAAGTTTGTTTGATGTGGGTAAAGATGAACAGGAATTCGATCAATCTGGAGCTCATCAAACTTACCGCGTTGTTCGCATCCGGGATGAGGGTCATCTACTTGAGTCAACGTGGATGATGCAGGTCGAATCGATCCGAAAAAAACGCAAGGAACTGGGGCGACAAAGTTTGCGGTTGATGAGGGACGCGCTCAAAGGGAAGGTCTGTATTTCACAACTGCTCGCCGATGCTTACCGCATTCCCGCGCGTGAGTCTGACCATCCCCGTAAGGGTGCGGTAGTCGCGCCCGCATGCGGCGGGTGTCCGTATTGCCGTGAGCATGAAATAAAACCGTATGCAACTCCTCTGCCGGCACCGCGCCAAGCCTGGCGGACGACAGACTTTACTATAGCGCCTCCGCTTGTGCAGTTGCTTGCCGGCGAGCGGCTTTTGCTCGTCTTTTTCGCCCCAGGGCAGCGCGAAGACGAGTGGTCGGAGAGGTTAGAGGACTTAACCACCTGGTTCTTGAAGCAAGGTGTCCGCAATGTTGTATCGTCTAATGATAGCATTGATGGCCTTCGCTCAATCGTTAGTAAGAACGCGGAATTGACAGCTTTTTTCTTCAGAGAGTTTGAGCCAATAAGAATGCCTCCCGCTCCTACTCTGATAATACACCCAGCGCATCAGCCGATTCCTTCGGGCTACTTGCGAGTGAGCCAAAAGTCGGCCGTGCGTATTCTGATCTTACCCGCCGATGCGGTCGACCCTGTTGCCCAACACCGGCGTCTCGCCGACAGTTTCAACGGTCGGAGCCTTGGCTTTGACGAACTCTGCGCGACGTTGGCCTTATGAGTGTTCTAACGGATGCAAGTCAGTACGCAAGTTCGAGCCGCGTGAGAGGCGTCTTCAGATACCTGCTGCCCAAAGCCGGTCAGCGCGAGTCGCGCGAGAAGCTGGAAAAGTTTTTATCACCCGAGTCCCTACTCCGCGGGGGCGATTCCGACACGACTAGTCGCGGGATGATCAAAGGGACGATTAGCGAGTGCCTCAAGATGGGATTGCTGATCGAAGAGAGCGAGGGTGATGACTCTATAATTGCGATCAACCCCAATCTTCCTTCAGAAGCGCGGAGCAAGAGTAAAGGAGACGGCCTTTTAGCTCACACCCTCGCAGAATTAATGATGACGACGGAGAGGGAAGCCAACCGCAACTTAGCGATCATCATTGCGTGGTATCTCGCGCAAGACGCTTACGCGGCCCCAGGCAGCTGGCCGGAAATCCAGGCTGCGTTACTTCAGCAGGTTGGCGCTGACCTGTTGGGCATGAATGACGCTCGTTACAGTCAGTTCGTCGATTGGATTTGCTTTCTCGGGTTCGCTTGGCGGCATAGCCTCAAGGACAAGGTGCTATTAACGCCCGACCCGACATCATATTTGAGAGGCGCTATAACAACCCTTATACCCCAACGAGGGGGGCAACCGGTACCTCTGGGTGACTTCATCCTGAAGCTCGCCGCCCAATGCCCCGTGTTTGAAACCGGCGCGTACCGCGTCGAGGTGGAGAACAAGGTAAGAACCCGTGAGACGGAGCAGCACCTCTCATCGACGACGGCTCTGGCGCTTCTCCGCTTACAAGAAGAGAAGGTTGTGGAGCTATCGAAACGTAGTGACGCGCCGGTGTACACTTTCCCGGACGGGAATCAAAGCCAACCTTTTTCGCACATCAGGCGGGCCTAAGCAGGAGATATGTCGTGTCATTTAACAGATTCGTTTGCTGGAGGGTAGATCGGGCGCGCAAGGTCATGGACACCGAGGCGTTACAAACGCCTGACCATGTTTTTCTCGCAACGCACAACCCGATGACGATGTACCTCCAAAGCCTCACGGACGTAAACGTCAAGCAGGAATATAACGAACAGCAGTTTCTCAACGACTTCCTCAAACCGGACGACTTCGCTTTCGTGGCGGTACTCGGCGGTGCTGGCACCGGGAAATCGCACTTAATACGCTGGCTCGCAGCCAAAATAGAGCAACTCCCTACTGAGAAGACGCGCAAGGTGTTACTCATCCCGCGGTCCGGAACCAACCTGCGTGACATCATTGAGCGCATCCTGAACGTCATGGAGGGTACGCGCGCGGACGAGTACCGGGCGCGCCTTGCCGATGCGACCAACGCTCTTGGGGAGGACGAGGCGCGGGCACAGTTACTAAACAACCTTGCAACGCTGATTGAATACGGCGGCGCCACCAACCCGGCCAACCCTGATGAGGCGGAAGTATACGTTGCGGAACATCTCCCGGCACTCCTTCTGGACTGGCACTTCCGCCAGCACCTTCTGCGGGACGGAGCGATTATCCACCGCCTTGTCACGCACATCATCGGGCGTGGCGACACAATCGAAGTGGTAGATGAGCGGCGTCGCTTCACGGTCGAAGACCTGCCTCTCAATATCCTTGACATACAACATGCGGGCGAGCGGGCGCGTGACTTTTACGCTTTCCTCATCAACGACGAAGACATACAGCGGACAACTGTTGAACTGCTCAATCACTACCTGGACGCGGCAATCGCGCGCATGCTGCAACTCAACCGCGAAGACTTGGAGCGATTGATGCGCGAGGTGCGGGAAAGCTTGGCTGAACAGGACGTTGAGTTGGTGCTTCTGATCGAGGATTTCGCCAAGCTGCAGGGCATTGACCGCCAGGTCCTGGCTGCCGTGATTGAAAGGCCTGAAGAGCCGGGAAGGCCGAAGCAGTGCGCGCTCCGCACGGCATTGGCTTGCACTGTGGGCTACTTTGACAGCCTGAGAGATACGGTCAGGCAGCGAACGACATTCAGCGTAAGCCTTGACGTCGAGGTTGGTGAGGCGAAGCCGATTAAACAGGGCGACGTGTTGTCTTTCGTCATGAGGTATCTCAACGCGGCGCGGCTGCCCGAGCAGTCTCTTGTCGATTGGTACAAGCAGGTCTTGGAAGGCGAAGAGGATGCGGACGGCGATGTGCCTAACCAATGCAAGAGTTGCCCGCACCAGGAACCTTGTCACGCCGGTTTCGGGCAAGCTAACGGCTTTGGAATTTACCCCTTTACGGCAAAGGCTATTGAGCGGATGCTCGAACGCGTCTCCGGCGGGCGTTTCAATCCGCGTTTAATCATTAAAGACATCCTCAGGCATACGCTGGAAAACTATGCCGAATCACTCGCCGACGGGCAGTTCCCCCCTTCCGCATTGGTACAGCATTTCGGCGGCTCAAGGATCGGCGCGAACCTTCGGATGCAAATTCGCGCCGCCGACCCATTCAATCATGACCGCCGTGAAGCGTTGATTGACTTGTGGACGGACGGGACTAAGTTGAGCAACCTCGATTCACGTATTCACGAAGCTTTCGACCTCCCTCAGCTTGTGAATGTCGAGTCGGTTCCCACCGCACAGATGCCCACACAGCCAACCGCCGCTGCCCCGCAGGCTGCGGCCATATCCTCGAGGCTCGAAGGACGACTCCGCCAACTGGATGAATGGGCTAACGGGGCGCAGATGCCCCAAGAAGTGGCGCAGGAGCTGCGCCCGCTCGTGTATGCGTCGGTCTGTGAGCGTATCCCGTGGGACGCTGAGTTATTACTCCGAGGTAAATTCATCAGCTCGACCGGGGGCATTTTCTCAAGGCGGTTTGTCAATTTTCACAAAGCTGCTACTTATACCAACCCCGTGTACGGTGTTGAGCTGATGATCGGGAAAGACGGCCAACACCTCACAGAGGAGGCGGTCGCGCTTCAGGCCCTTCTGAAATACAACCATTACGGAAACTGGAACTATCCTGAGGGCGCTGCCGACTTCCGCATGTACGCCAGGCGTCTGGAAGAATGGGGGCGCATAGTCGTCGAGCAGATACGCAAGCGTCCGCGCGTATCCGGCGAAAAGTGGAGCCCAGTTCCGGCGGTGGCGGAATTGTTGGCCATAGGGGTACGGATGGCGGGGCGCCCGGCGGTGGTCGAATACAGCCTCTCAGACTTGGTAGATGTTCTGTTCACTCCGTATGACCAGACAGCCGCCGCTTCGCGCAGCGAGGCGTGGCGGAATCTCTTCGACGTGTTTTGTCAGCAAAGGGCAGCTCTCACTGAGATTCTGACCACATACGTACCTTGCACAAAGGGGGGCTTCTCGCGTCTCCAAGTCATAGACGCGGTGCAACTCATAGAGCCCCTGCGGAACCTTCGCAAAACTTGGCGCCCCCAGTGCGATGTGCCGGGCGACTTGCGCAACGACCTCAAAGTTATCCAGCAGGTTCGTGAGAAGGTAGATCAGTTGTTCGATAAAGCCATCGCGGAAGAAAAGCAGCGACACTTGGAGTGGCGGGACGGGGTGGTCGCGATGCTGGGTGACATAGAGAATCGTAGCCACGTAATAAATATATTGAGAACCGCCATTGAGCGGGCCCGCGCGGCAGGCGAGTTTGCCGCCGGCGGTACAAGCCCGGAAGAGCTGCTTGAGATTATCGAGCGGTTTGAACGCGCGCACCTGGATCGCTGCGTCGCCGCGGTGAACAGGGTCGAACAGGAGCAGGATACCGGGCGTGTCTTTGAGGAGTTAAGCCGAATACCGCAAGATACGATGAATAAAACGGAAGAGTTTTTGATTAAAGCCAAAACCTTTCTTGGTAATTCAACTACCAGGGTAACCACAAGGATCGAGAGTCTTCGGCAGAGCGGCGGGGAGGAGCTTGAGTCCAGTCAGGAGGCGATCCGCGAAAGCCTATCCAACCTCCAGCGGCTGACGAATGAGCTTAGGAGTTAGTGATGATTGCGGAAGATGCAAAACATCTCGTTGAGTTGATCGAGCGAATGAATCAGCTCAAAGCAAATGTCGACCAGCGAGCCGGCTTCAGAACGCGACAATCGGAGTTGGAGGAAGCGGCGCGCGAACTCGCAAAGCGTGTCGCAGCCGTAGATTCTCTCGCCGCGAGAGGCTCTGGCAAGCCTAATGTTGCGGCCAGAGCAAACGCGTTCCTCAATCATATAAACACGGTCGCGTCGAACTTCAACCAAGACCCTTCATGGATAATAAGTTTTAATAACAAACCCTTCGAGAATGCTTTAAAAGGGCTGAACACCGAGCTAGATGAACACATAACCCGTGAGTGGCGCGCATACACTGAACGCTCCCGTCATGCGAACACGCAGGTGTTAGATGTGTTAAGCGGAATTCCCGCTTTTGCGCAGACGGTCCAGAAGGTGAGGGGATTAACTGCGCGCCTAGAGCAGAGGAGAAATAATAGGCCGACGAGCGAAGAAGATTTCCTAAACTTTGACGAGCTGGTAAGACAGGTTGATGCAGCCTGGAGTGAGCTTGGATCGGATGAAGTTCCGCCTGACGTCGAAAGGTTCCTCAGGGCGGCGGGGGGACGCGAGGGCGCGTCCCTTGATTTACTAACGGAAGACGTTAAAGAGTGGTTGGAGACGCGCAAGATCGACTCCTCCTTCCGTATCCGAATGGCCTCACAAAATGCGTAGGTGCTCTTTTCCGGAAGGTGATCTGTGGAAGAATTGGTGCGAGAGTTTCTAGGCCGCCTTGAGGCAGAGGAGGAGAAACTGCTCACTTGGGGAGTCGTGGACGGCGGCTTCTCACGAGACGAAGTAGAAGAGCTGGCACAGGCGTTTCTGGAAGAGACAGGCTCGGTTGAAAGTAGCGCTTCTCTGATCAAGGAGTTGCGTGATCGGCGCTTGCTTTTTGATCTAAACCTGGGCAGTAGGCGCGTGTACCGCACGCGCATGGCTGAATCCGTGAGGCTATTCGCCCGGCTGCGCCAGCTCTTTCCAAACAGAAGATGGCAAATCGCCCCTACGCTCGTCGCAGACTTCCGATTCTCTCTTCGACCCCGCCGCTACCCCCAACGCCACATCGAACCAGAGCAAGTCGTTAGCGAACTCCGTCACGAAAAACTTGTCGACGCTTTGAAGGAAGCTGTGCTCATGGCCCTGCTAGATTCGCCCGAGCGCGGCAGGGTGAAGCTGGCGAATTTCCAGGCGCGCGCAACGAAAACGATGCTGCGCGATTTAGCAGGTACGCGCGACCGTGGGATTATCGTCGGAGCTTCCACCGGTACTGGAAAAACTCTTGCGTTCTACCTGCCTGCTTTAACTCACATCGCAAGCTTGATGAGCGCGGACTCCTTCTGGACCAAGGCGCTGGCTATCTATCCGCGAAACGAGCTTCTTAAAGACCAGTTTCTCGAAACGTATAGTGAGGCCCGCCGCCTCGATAAAGTCCTCGGAAGGTATAAGGGTCGCAAACTGTCAATCGGCGCTTTCTTCGGCTCCACGCCGAGGCGGGTGTCCCTTGACGAGATCAAAGATAAGTGGGAAAGCCAGAGCGGGGGCTACGTCTGCCCCTACTTGCCGTGCCCGAGGTGCGAAGGACCTCTCCTCTGGCTCGAATCCGATATAGATAAAAAAATCGAACGCTTGCAATGCACAAAGCGAGACTGCCGCGCCGTGGTCAGCCACGATGAAGTCATGCTGACCCGCGAAAGGATGGCTCACACCCCGCCAGACATCGTCTTCACCACTACCGAAATGCTGAACCGGCAGATGGCTGACGCGACTTACGGTTTAGTTTTCGGGGTCGGGGCAAGGCGATCACCGCAGTTGGTCTTGCTCGACGAGGTGCATACCTACTCCAGCGTGCACGGGGCTCAGGTGGCTTACCTCTTGCGGCGGTGGCGCAGGGCTGTCGGCGGGCGCGTGCAATTCACCGGACTGTCGGCAACGCTTCGGAACGCCAGTGACTTCTTCGGGCTTTTGGTAGGGCTTAACCCGGCATCGGTTGAGGAGATATCACAGGGTGAAACCACAGAAGTTATGGGGATGGAATACCAACTGGCCTTACGCGGAGACCCGGTCTCAGGCGCGAGCCTCCTTTCAACGAGCATTCAGTCCGCGATGTTGCTGAGCCGGATCCTCGATCCCGCGGCGCAATCGCCAAGCTTCGGCTCTTACGGATCGCGGGTTTTCCTTTTTACGGACGACTTAGACGTAACAAACCGCCTTTATCACAATTTGCAAGACGCCGAAGGCTTGAATAGCTGGGGACAACCCGACCCACGGCGGTCTCCGCTCGCCGCCTTACGTGCGTCTGCAGGGCTTGACGCGGCGATGCGTCTTAACGCCGGCCAGTCCTGGCACATGTGCGAAAAGATCGGGCACCAGTTGGCTCGGCCGATGAGGGTGGGGCGCACGAGTTCGCAGGATGTCGGCGTCGAGCAAGGTGCCGATATTATCGTCGCGACCGCGTCGCTTGAGGTCGGGTTCAACGACCCGGACGTGGGCGCGGTCATGCAGCACAAGGCGCCGCTCGACATGGCCTCGTTTCTCCAGCGTAAGGGGCGCGCCGGGAGGAGGCGCACGATGCGCCCGTGGACAGTGGTAGTGCTGTCAGATTACGGGCGCGACCGCGTCGCCTATCAGGGTTACGACCTGCTCTTTGACCCGCTGCTGGACGAGCGAACTTTGTCGGTAGGCAACCGCTATGTCCTCAGAATGCAAGCAGCCTTCGCTCTAATGGACTGGTTCGGCGAACGGTTGCGACAAGAAAGACTCCCTGCCGGCAGCGTGTGGAACGATTTTGCGGGGGCCCCGCGAGGCACCGGATTGTGGTCTGCGAACATGCGCACGCGGCAGGGGCGAGAGGCGGAATTAGTACGAGGCATACTCGAAAGGGACGACCTGAGAGCCGAGCTTGAGGAGTACGTCCAGTCGGCGTTGAGAATATCAAAGGCGGAGGCCCACGCGGTGATGTGGGGACCGCCGCGCGCTTTAATGACCGCAGTGCTGCCCACCCTGCTCAGGCGTTTGGAATCTGGTTGGAAGCGGTTAACTATCAATGATGAAGAGCCTGATCAAGACTACCAAGTTCCAAACTCACCGCTCCCGGATTTCGTGCCCCAGAGCCTGTTCAGTGACCTTAACCTTCCTGAAGTAATTGTTACGACGCCCCCTCAGCGTCGGGGCGCAGAGCCTCTCCAGTCTCCGATGCCGATCGTGCAGGCTCTAAAAGAGTTCGCCCCAGGGAGGGTGAGCCGTCGGTTCGGCATCTACCATGCCTTCGCTTCACACTGGATTGCGCCACCTGACCTTCAAGCTGCAGAACAGGCATTACCCGTGGAACAGTTCTGCGCGGAGTTCGACGAAGCTGGAAGTTTTCAAATAAAGGTACAAGACGAAATAATTGATGTTCGTTGCGTTCGACCGCGTGAATTGAAGCCTCAATTGCCAGCCGCGAACGTCGAAATTACGTCGAATAGCTTCCTCGACTGGCGTAGCCAGTTCGTGCCGTCTGACGTGGGGGACGAGCTTGAGTTACCCCATACATCTGCCTGGGGCGGTTTTCTTCGTGAGATTCGAGCCTTCACACACACGAGGCGCACTCACGTTGAGGTGCGACGTTTCGCCGTCGGCGCTCGCGCGAGCATCCGCTTCAAAGGCGGGGCAAGCTCTGAAACATATATTCGTTTTACTGAAGCGCGCAGCGGCAGGCCAGCAAGCGTCGGATTTGGGAAAGCAGTTGACGGACTCGTCTTCCGGTACGAGTTGCCTGCCAACTTCGGCGTCAGGGCGGACGACCCGAATAGGGCTAAAGGCCGGGCCTGCCGCACAGCTTACTTCAAACATCGCGTGCAGACCGACGAACGGCTGGACGGAATAGCCAATTCGTTTCAACGCGATTGGCTATATCAAATCTACTTGTCAACCCTTACCGCCCGCGCGTTGGTGGAGCAGCAGTCCCTTGAGGACGCCAACGACTCGCTTCAGCAATCCGGGCGGGTCGGTGAGGAAATGGCAAACGTATTGGAAGTGATCTTCCAAACGCTCGAAGTGGATGAGAGCGAGGAAGGCGAGGAGGGAGCCCAAGGGGAAGAGGCCACAACAACCTACAGGCAGCCGACGCACGAACGGCTACTCGCGCTGTGCCGCACGCCGGCGGTGACTGAAGCTCTGGGCGACATCGCACGTGTGCTTTGGGAGGAACCCGACGACGGATGGCACGCTTGGTCGGCTTTGCGGTTCAAGGCCACACTCGGTGCGGCTTTGCTCCAAGCCTGCTTCCATCTGTGCCCTCAGTTTGAATCCGGTGATCTGCTGCTTGATGTTGATCCAGGGCCGCGCCCGCGTGACGCCCAGCCGGTGCGCTCCGGGTTGGAGGAGATCTGGATCACGGAATCGACCCTCGGCGGCGGTGGTGTCATTGAAGAGATAATCAGGCGTTACAATTCTGACCCGCGACACTTCTTCCGACTCGCCGAGGGCGCGCTCCAAGCCTCAGACTTTGAGATAGTGGATGTGGAGTTGACCCGCCTGCTTGAACTTCAGGCGAGCGATGGCGATATTGCCGAGGCGCTGCATCAGGTGCGGGAGGCTCAGCGCCACGAGGAAGCAGTCCGCGCTAACGAGTATTTGCGCCGCCTGCTCGTGTCGCGCGCGATACTTGTCACACACCCCGTCGTAGCCGCACTGAACGCGCGCGTGCTCAAGCCAGGCAGCTCCGCGCAGACAGACAATCTGCTCAGAGACCTGATACACACGTGGCGCGCCGAAGAGGAACGCCTGAACGTGGAGATTGATGCCCGCGTCTTCGCCTATGTCGCGAGCGCCCGCGACGACCTCGACCGCGCCCTCGGTTTTATAGGTCAGGTCGCCGTACCCGACCGCACGTGGAGATTTCAAGCGATATACGGGTTACTGTGGCCGCGCGGTAACACGATTCGCGCCCGCGCCCTCGCAGCATACAACCGCTTTGCGCACATCCCTGATGTAGAACGTGAAATACTCCTTGACGTCTTACGCCCTGCAGAGCGGAGGGTTTCGCTCGACGACCCGGATTGGCGCGGCGAAGTCACCGAGGTGCTGAAACACGTGGGCGCGGTTTCGCTCGTCGCCAGTTCGGCTAACCACGACGAGTTGAAGTCCGCCCTGCTCGACCTAGTGGCAGAACCTCTGGACATAAACTTCCTGCACCTGTATCCGCAGGTGGAGGGCTTCCGGCGCGAACCCGACGCACTGGTTGCGATGCTGCGAATGAGAGAGACTATCCAGTGAGTCGGCGGCCAAGTCGCATCATCCACACGCGCGTAAGCTCGCGGCAGGTGCCCGACCTGCTGCAGGCCATATTCGTGGGCGAGTTGATCGCGCCGAGCCGCTGCCTGTGGATCGTCTCGCCGTGGATTTCCGACATTCCGATCATCGATAACAGCGCCAACTCTTTTCAATACCTGGAAACCTCTTGGAGCCGCGGCCGAGTCCGCTTTTCGCAAATCCTGAGAACGCTGGGCGACGTCGGGACCACCGTCCACGTCGCCACGCGCCCCGACACGCACAACTTGGCTTTTATTGAGCGGCTGAATGAAAACAGGAGAACGGAGTACATTAAGACCCACTGCGTAGACGAGTTGCACGAGAAGGGCCTCGTGGGGGATGGCTTCTACCTCGGCGGCTCGATGAACTTTACCTACAACGGCATTACGCTGAACGAAGAGGCGGTGATCTACGACACAAACCCTGAGGTCGTGGCGGCTCGACGCCTCATCTTCAAAGATCGTTGGGGGGTAGCGGCTCATGAGTGAAGACACCGCCGCGAGGACGCGCCTCTTCCTCGTACGTTTCTTCGGCGAGCACAACGAGCTGAAACTCGACCAGATTGAAGGCGGCCAGGGGGCGGCGGGCGTACTCGCCCCGTGGGTCAAGCGCCTTACTCTGACGCCTCCCTTAGCGTCAGTCATTCCGCACAAGTTTTCGGTCGCGGGAGGTGAGGCGCGGTACAACTGGTACGCGCTCGCGCACACCGAAAGGGAGCTGCGCGACTTGAACGAAGACCTTACCGCATTCGTCGGGCCAACGTGGTCGACATTTCGCGGGGAACGGGCGCGCCTCGACCCGACGAACCCGACAGACTTGATCGTTCAAGAATTCACGGGTGATCTTGCAATTAAGTTTTCGGGAAACACGAAAAAGATTTGGGAGTCGCTAGAGATGATGCGCCGGGTGTGGGAGAGGCGCAAAGTGCGGCCCGTGGAAGACCTGCGCCCTTCTGGACGCGTGCTGCGTGACTTTTACATGGCGCTCCAGGCAGGGAACAGGGAGTCCGCCGAAAGCGCACTACGTTCGTTGCAGCATCAGCACGGGTATGACGCGATCAACATTTCGTTCCTGCGCGTCCAAATGTTGGCCGCGCTAGAGCAGTGGGGCGAGTTACTCGGCTCGACGGAGCTGGCCGACCTCCTGCAAGTGCGCCGCCCGGTCGCTGTTACCCAGGCATTAATCACCGCGGTGTATCGCCGCGAACTGAAGCAGTTTGAGGAGCGGGGCGATGTCGCGGCGGCGCGCGAGCATTTCCGGCGCGAAGTACTGCCTCGTTACGGCAGCCTGTTCACCGTCCGGGCCGGGATGGGCGCGCCCGAAGTCATCAAGAGTTTTATGCTGCTCGCCGTCAACGACGAGCAACCTAATCCGACCCTGCGTGACGAGTTAATAGCTCTCGATGACTTAGGGGAACAGGATAAAACTTACGTGCAGCAGCTCGCCGCCCTGCTGCCTCCGGCCCCTCCGAAACCCTCACCAGACCCGTTGCAGAGGGCTAAAGAATTATTGTGGGACGGGGAGTACGATCAAGCTTTTGAACTGGCAGTCAACGCACCCGCGTCCGAGCGCCGAACTCAGATTCTTCTGAATTGCGCATATGAACTCCAGACGTTAGCCTCGGAGCGCGCCGCGGTTGACGCCTTTAACGAACTGCCAGCCGAGCAGAGACTGGCGCTGACGGCGGCGCGTTCTAACCGCGTGTTTCTGGAACGTATTACTGGTACGGATTTAAACCTAACCCTCGGCGCACAGCCCGAAGTTCCAATATCCATTAACACCGTCCCGCGCAACTGGCTTGAGTGGTTGTCTCGCCTCTACGCGGAACCCGGTTGGCCGAGGGCGGTGGAGGTCGCGCGTCAAGGCGCGACAGAGTGGGGCGTCAAGCCGCTTCTTCAGGAGCCGAACGGAATCAACCTGCTAGTCCAACAGTTAAGCTCTTACCCTGCCCCTGCGGAAACAACGTTGCATAATTGTCTGCCATTCTTTTTAGAGTTCTTCCGGGGGGACGATGAGTTCCCGCGCCGGGAGTGTTCAGACGTTTACAGCGTCCTGCTCGACGTGCTGACGCTCAGCACCAAGGGCGGCGACGACGACCTGACCTTATTCAATGAGTTGGTGATGGCCCAGTTATCGCTCGGCATGGATGCGTCAAAATATGCCGAGGTGTTGAGTAACGCGGAGGACCTGTGGGGGCGTTACGCTTCCCCGTCGAAAGTAGATTGGATACTCGACTTAATAGATAGCCTTGTCCTCTACCCGAGCCCCGCCGAAAACAGGCGAGGCGCGTTACTTAACTTCGCCGCGAACAAATTCACGCAATTCGCGCGGCGGATCGAGCCTGTGCAGTGGAATTTCCTGTCTTTACTTGCACGCGACCTTCATCAGGAAGAACTGCTCACGCTCATAGCGGAGTATGAAGCGTCGGTGGAAGAGTCGGCGACCGCCCCCGTCGACGCGCTGACTTACCTTACCGGCAAGACCGTCACCATATACACTCTGACGGAGGCCGTGGCGCAACGCGTCAGAAGCATCATCCAGTCAGTCTGTGAGGGCGCGGTTGTGAATCTTAGTCACGATAAAGTCGGGTCAGAGCGGTTGCGCCAGTTGGCGAGGGGGTCCGACATCTTCATTATGGCGACGGCGAGCGCTAAACACGCCGCGACGGAATTTATTGAAGTGAACCGCCCTGCCCAGCTACCACTCTTGCGCCCGAGCGGGAAGGGAAGCGCAAGCATGCTGCGGATCCTGCGGTCCTATCTCGAAGCCGCGGTGGCCGTTTGAATCTCTCATTCTAGTTGAACATCGCCGGTTGGGATAAGCCGGCCCCATTCGATGGGCCCGCTTCACGATTCCACACCAAGCTTTTGTACTGGACAAGCAGATAATTAGCTAACAACTGAATATCTTTCGTCGTGTTCTGTATCTCGTTCCACTTTCGCTGGCGGCCCGGCCCGAAGTCCCAGTAGCCGTTAGTCCAGCTACAGATTTCCTTCAGGGGCAGTAAGTCGTTAGTGAAATGCTCTCTCGTCGGTACCCGCGTCCTGCGATACCTCTCCGAGATCGCGTCCATGAGAAACCCCATGCTGACTATCCCGGCGCCGTGCATGAGCCGCGAATGGCGAGGCGGCAGTTTCCACGCGCTGTCGAAGACCTCGCTCACCGCGCCCCAGAAGCTGGTGAGTACGTCCAGCATGCTGTCAACGTCGCCGGGGCCGTCCTGCACGTAGCGGTAGCGGTACAGCACGCCATCGCTCAAGCTGTTCTCAAGCATCTTCAGGATGGAGTTGTCTTTGATAACTCCCCCGGGTGTCGTGGGGGTCTGGATGAGACCCCTCAGCGGGGAGCGCTCCTCGTGATTCAGGAGGTCGAGCAGGTACGCCGGGAAGCGACGCCTTTGAAGGAGGGAAGGCAGCGCCGACTCGGTGCCGGGGAGGAGTTCGTATATGAGCCCCTTGGGGAGGGGTTTCGTCGAGTTGACCAAGATGAACTGCTCGGTCTGCTCCTTCACGTCACTCGTAATGAAGGCCGTCACGCATATCGGGAACGACTCCACCCTCGCGTCGCGGATGGCGGCGACCCGCTGCTGCCCGTCCACTATAAAACCAGGCCTGTCCTCGGGGTCGAGGGCCGGGTCGACGGGGATGGCCAGCGTGCCGGCCCTCGAGTAACCCGCCGCGCCGTTGAGGTCGGGGGCCGGTTCGAAAGTCACCCGGGAGTCGAACGCGATCACGACCGCATTCGGGATCATCGGCGACTCACTCTCGACGTAGTTGCGTATCTCCGATATGTGAGAAAGCACCTCCGGGCGTTGGTAGCCATCCAACTGGCGCCCGTCCGTGCGGCGAATCCTCGACACGGTCGCGAAGGAGTTGATCAGCTTGCCGTCTACGGCGAAGCTGTACAGCACCCTGTCCCGTCCTTGCCTTACCTCAATCGCTGGGAGTCGCAGTTCACTCCGCTTCTTCATAATGGCCCTCCCAAAATATGAATCCAGCCGGCCTCAGACCTGAATTGTCTCTAACTCTTCACTCGACAGCCCCAACTCCCTCTTTAGGCGGCGGTAGAAAACCCACACGTTATGAAAGCCCCGCCTGCGGTTGCGTTCCGCCCCGCGGAAGAGGATCACGTGGTAGCCGAGTTTTTTACAGACCTCGCAGAGGCATCGTTTCCACGGCTGATCAGTCAGGACTTCACGGTAGATCTCGCGGTGGTTCTTTCTGGGATCGCAGAAGCTGTCATAGGTGACGACGGCGTCCAGCGTCTCGTCAAGAGAAGCGAGGCCGGCGTCGTACCGTCTGAGCGCGTCCAGGCACGCCTTCTCAAGTCTCCGCGCTTCATCCTGTGAGACTTGCCCCGAGCTGATGCGCCGCTGCAGTTGCGCGTTACCCTCTACCTGCGGGACACGGACGGCCGTGTAGGTGCGATCCATCGTGTAGTAATTATCTTTATCGTCCTTGAAGGCTTGCCGGAGCGGGGAGGTGCTGTCGAAGCTGACGACGCCGAAGCCCGCGAAAGATGCCATGTGATCGGTGCGCGTCACGCCCAGAAGGTGTAGCCGCGTTCGGGGTGAGCGAACGCCGTCAACCGCCCCGAGACAGGCGAGTATCTCCTTCGTCTTGAGGGGCACCATGCCGCCCATGGCGATGTAGGTGTAGCCCATCTTTTGGAGCGATTCGACCGCGGACGCGTATGACTTAGGGCTCCACCCTTGGGCGACGCCGACCGGCTCGAACGCCAACCGCATGGCCCGGTGGCGGTCGAGGAATTCGGCGGCGAGTTGCAGCGTGATTTCTTGCCTCTGGCGGTGCTCGTGGGGGACGGAATCGCCGATGAGCGATGCCTCATCCAGCTTTGGCTGGTATGCGAGGATGACGTGATCAACTGAAATCCCGAGGTCGAAGCGACACTCGTCGTAAAATCGGAGCACTTCCTCCACCGAGTAGGGCGGCACTGGTTCGCGCACGTACGTGAAAGCCCCGCAGTCGCCGATGATGGGTATGCCGCGTGTCTCAATCCTGAAGAATTCGGGCGCGCCGATCCGCAGCAGCCTGTGCCTTTGGGCGAGCGTGTACCTGCCGCCGCTGCCGCCGACCCCGTCGACGATCCCTTTGGACACGAGCAGCCCGTCGTAAGCGGGGGTGGAGAAGACCTCGTGCGCGTACAGGTCGTCGCGGTGGCGCACACGCTCCGATGATCGATCTTCCCGCTCGAAGTCAAAACTCGGGTCTACGAGGTCCTGGCTGTCCGGGAAGAAATATTTCATCACTTCATCTTCCGCGAGTTGATGTAAGTCCGCACGAGAAAACTCGACAGCATGCGGGTGTGAGAAGGCACGTTTTGAATCTCGTTCCACCGAAGGCCGTTCAACTCTTCCCACACGCCTCCCGTCCATCGGCAGTATGGGCGGATGCGTTCGAGTTCGCGGCGCACCAGCGAAGACGCCTTTGGATGATCGACGTCGATTATGGACATTATCTTATCCATGAGGCGGCCCATCGCTCGAATCCCAACGCCGTGCATCAACCGGCTCTTTTCCGGTCGCAACCCCCACGCTTCCGGGAACGTGTCTCGCACGGCACACCAGTAAGTTATCAGTAAGGATCGAACGCCATGGAAATCAGTCGCGCCGGTCGCAACGTTCCTGAAGGGGAAGAGGGCGCCGGCAGGTGAGCTGAAGCTTTCCTTCAGTAGTTGGACGACAACCGTGTCAGTGACTACCTCGGACCCTTTCTTTGAATTTCCTGTCGAGGCCCGCCTGATCAAGCCACGGAATGGTGATTCGGGATCCCGGTTGAGCAAGTCGCAGAGCGCCGACGGGACTTTTCTTGCGGCGAGATGGGAGGGCAGCACGGTGGAGACTTCCGGCAGGAGTTCGTCAATGAGTCCGCGCGGCAGCGGCTTGGTGCTGTTGATGCGCAGGAACTGGTCTCGCTGGAGGTCTACGTTGTCGGCCACGAAGGCGTTTACGGGGATGGGGAAATCCCTCCGCCGGCTGTGGGCCAACGCCATTGTTCGCTGCTGCCCGTCCACGATCCAGGCGGGCTTCGGTTCACCGTCTCTTGGGAGAGGTATTTCCAAAACCCCCGCCACGGCACGCCCCTCGTCTACCTTCGGCCCCCGCATCTGCTTAAAACTGATGTCGGAGGTGACCGCCAAGATGACGGAGTTCGGGAAGATCACTTTCCCGCTCTCGAGGTAGTCCACGATGTTTTGGATATGACGCCTTACCTCGGGCCTCTGATAACCAATGAGCTTCCCCTCTTCATCGCGATTGACGCGCGAGATGTCGGCGATGCGAAGTAGTTCGTCTCCGGTGAGCGTAAAAAGATAGAGGGGATGATCGGGGTCCTGATCTACCCGAAGGGCGCGCCGGCGGAGTGAACTGGCTCGTTTGACTCTCATTGCAAACCTTCCCTGACTTCCCAATAGAGTTTCCTGAACCTGCTTTGCTCGCAGGCGAGTTCACTATCGCGCAAGGACCGAAGCAGCGAACTGCAACTTGGTTGCGGTCGTTGCCTCAGGCCCTTGCGAATGAAGTCCCGCACTTGGTTATCATCGATGCGCGCGCGCTCAAGCTTAGTGAGTCGGGGGCTGCGCGCTATAAGATTTCTTAACCTTTTAATGACGACATCCGCGCCGAGCCCCCAAGCGTCAGCGTTCTGAAGAATCATTGATGCGATTCTGGCGCTTAGGGATCCGCGAGTGCCTCCGAGGCGAGCCTGCAACCTGGCGTCGGTCGGAACTAGGCTATGGCCCAAGTGTTCGTTACCCACCTCAGAACGCGAAGTGATGATTACGAGTTTGTTCAAGTCAGCAATGGATTCGGTCGCGATCAGCAAGTCATTTTCTATAGCCGCAAGATAATCCTTAGAGGCGACGATAAGGTAATGCGCGTTCCGGGACCGTTGAATCAGAGCACTGAGCGTGCGAGGTTCTGCCGTGTCAGGTCCGGGAAATGCGCTTAGAGCTTCCCACCATTTTTGGAGTGTGTTTTTACGCGGCTGCCCGTTGGCTGTTGAAGTAGCTACTGCATCCGGGTGCGCGCCGGCGAAAGTTGCGGAGTAGGGGTGAAGGAGGGCGCTAGATTTAACCAACCCGTATCCTGCTGAAATTACCCAAAGCCTCGCGTTGTAGCCGGCACGGTGCCCCAACTCCGGCAATGTCCGAACAACAGCCCAATGCCCGCCGGCGTAGAGTTCCGCCGCCGGGAGCACTTGGCCCGGATGGCCCGACAGCCGAAGCCACCAAGCCGTGGCTCTGTCTTGAATCGGATTCGGAGGAACGGAGCGGAGACGAAGTTCTATGGGGACGGCGGCACGTTTACGGTCGGTACAGCTTGCGATGATGTGCAGGGTAGGTTTCATCCAATCGCAGCAGTGCAGTTTCCGAGAATAATGAGCAACGGGAATTTACATCATTTCATATAAAAAATCTAGCGTAGTTTTTAAATAACATGAGGACGTAATAACTGTAAAAATTATCTTCGACGCCACTGAAGCCGCGCGAAAGCGCCATGATTATGAATACTTTCTTGGTTTACGGCCTGAACCTGAAACCAAGCGATTCGCTGGTCTGCCTGTAGCTTGGCGGCTGCGTTCCGCACCATGTCTTCAACGAAAACGGGGTTATCGAAAGCTTGCATTGTGACATGTCGCTCGTCGGCCCGCTTGAGCAATGCGTAAACGGGAGCCGAGGCCGAGCTTTCTGCTATTTCGATGAGTTCCTCGATCCAAATAATGGTTGGCCCGCCAGAATCGTCGGGGGTGCTTCGCGCCTCGATGGTGACGTGCCCCCGCTGATTATGCGCCCCGTAATCGCTGATCGCCTTGCTGCAGGGGCAAAGGCTGGTGACAGGAACTTTTACGCCAAGGATGAAATCGTCATGCCCTCCGTTTGACTCGCCTTTGAAGTAACACTCGTAGTCGATGAGCGCACGCGCACCGCTAACAGGCGCCGAGCGTTCGAGGAAATACGGGAATTGGACTTCGATGTGTGCGCTCTCGGCCTCCAACCGGCGCTTCATGGCGTGTAAGATTTGCGGAATCGTCCGCATCGTCACCTCTCCGCGATGTTCATTTAATATCTCGACGAAACGACTCATGTGAGTGCCCTTGAAGTGGTGAGGCAGACTAACGGATAAAGTGAGATTAGCCACTGTATGTTGAAGCTCGTGATCGCGGTCGAGCACGGTGATAGGGTAGCGAAGGTCGTTTACTCCGACCCTGTCGATGGGGATGCGCCTGCCGTCATTCTGGTTTTGGATGTCGTGCATACTTAGTCATCCTCTCCTTGGTAAATACATCCGGCATTACATGTCTCGCGCACAACTACTTTGGACAGCATGGGGAGCCTGGGGCGCAATCTTTCCCATATCCAGCGGGCGAGATTCTCGCTTGTCGGATTTGAGAGACCTTCGATGTCATTTAGGTAGTAATGATCCAGTTGATCGCGGAGGGGACTGAACGCTCCTTTAATGTCGGCAAAATCCATCACCCATCCGGCCTTTTTCTCGACCGGGCCACGGACGTGGATTTCGACTCGAAACGAATGTCCGTGGAGCCGCGCGCACTTATGATCCGGTGGGACGTTCGGCAAACGGTGCGCGGCTTCAAAAGTAAATTCCTTAAAGATGTTCATACTTCGACCGCGTTTTCTTCATAACTAAAAGCCCGGGTGGCTGAGGTGATACTCGTGTTACTGAAACCTTGCGAAGCCGCCTAATGCTGCCGATAGAAGTCTGACAAGACTGTGGCTATAGACAGCGATCTTATCGGAAACTTGAGTTATGCTTATTGACTTCTTTAGAACAAAGAGGTAACAACTGTCCCGTAAGGACTCTTAACGCTACCAAAGTAATTGTGGCTTGTAAAGAGTTAACAACAAGGTGTTGTGTTTGCTGCCTAAAACAGTACTGCTCTGTACCGCGAACTAATCCGCTATGGGAACCTTCTTTTAGTTAGCAAAGTTCTTTATGACATAAACCTTATTATCAGACACTGGTCAAGTATCGTGTCCGCCTGTATTGTTATCCGTAGTGGAGACAATTTGAGGTTGCGGCCTATGTACTTTCTGCTTTTCTGACCAAGCGCAGTATCGCCTCTTCAAAAGTGCCGTTCTTCAGCGGGTCAATGCGGTCCGCGTAGCCATAAGCCCAGCGCAGCCATTTGGCCTCCGCGCTGTCCGGCTCGAGTTCGCCCTTACGCTCGACGAGTGACGCTTCGCAAGCGTGGAGGAATTCCCGCGGCCGCTGGCTCTGGGACCAGGCTTCACGGTGCTGATCGAGATAATAGCGCCGCTCCTGCTCTTCCATGCGGCGGCGCTCCTGCTCACGTTGTCGGCGTTGCTCCTCTTCGTGTTTGATTCTTCTGAGCCGTAGGGCTTCACCCGTGAGAATGAGACCGGCGAGCACTTCGTTGAGCTGACCTTCCAATGACTTCTGCGCCTTGTCAGTCCACTTCTTCTGACAGCCGTCGCACTATTCGTCAATCTCGAAAGACAGATTCCCGCTAGGGCTGTAGACCCAGCGGTTCGAGACGGCATGGGGCGGTTTCTTTTTCTCCTCCTGCGTCAGCTCCCGCTCGCGGCGGTTAGCCTTTTCAGACAGACGCACCTTCACCCTTTCCGCCCCGATCAAGATGCAGGCTGCCGCCGCACCGTCCTTCGATACCTCGGCCGAATAGCCCCGCGCTTCGAGCGCCTTCAGCAAAGCGTCCATGATGCGGAGCGCCCGGTGGAGTGCTGTTTTTGAGACGCGCATGCTCAGGCACCGCTGATCCCGCGGCCGGCTCACCATCCAGTAATCGTCGGGTTTGGCCCTCTCAAGGATTCGTCTGGTCTGGCGGACGAGCGGGTGCGCGTTATGGAGCGTTTCGGCGACGGCGATGACGTTAGAGGGCTGACTCTCCCGTTCGATCTACGCTAAGACCTGAGGGTCTTCGGGCTGGAAGGGGGCCGCGGCCGGACGCGCGTAGATATAAGTCGCGGCGAGTACTTCCTGCCGGATCGGCGGCGGCTCCTTGCGAACACGCCGCCCTGCCGCGAGCTGCTGCCTGCCAGTAGCCGGGGTACGGCTTCGGGACGTCCAGCTTCCTGCATATCTTCCCCAGCGCCACGTCTGGAATCCCGAACTCCCTGACGAGTCTAGCCGCGGGCGTGCTCCAGACTTTCTCATACAGCTCTTCGCGCGTGAGCTTAATACTGCCAGCCATGCTCCCGCCTCCCGAATATCGCAAATAAACCTTTGAGCATAGAGATTGACGCCGTACTGACGTTGGTTATACATTCGTTATGACGAACGTGGAGGTTACTGCACATGCGTAAAAACTTATCGGCCATCGGCAACAGCCTCGGCATCGTCGTCGAAAAGCCGATCCTCGAACTGCTCAATATCACACGCGACACCGAGCTCGAAGTCACGACCGACGGGACGCGACTGATTATCGAGCCCGTGCGGGCGGGTGAGGCGGGGAGTCGGCGCGGGCGGGTGGGGGCGGCGGCCAAGCGCGTGATGAAGAATCACGACCGGACGCTGCGCCGGCTGGCCGAATGAGCGACGAGCCGGACTTCCTCTCCGTCGGGGACGTCATCCAGATCCACGACGAGCAGCTCGCGGCTTACGGCGGCACCGCGGGCGTCCGCGACCGGGCGCTGCTGGAGTCGGCGGTGGCGACGCCCCGGGCCTCTTTCGGCGAAGCGTACCTGCACGAAGACCTGGCCCACATGGCGGCCGCCTACGCCTTCCACATCGTGCAGAACCAGCCGTTCGTGGACGGCAACAAGCGGCCGGGGCTGGTGGCGGCGCTCGTCTTCCTGGATTTGAACGGGGTCACCGTCCTCGACCCGCAGGAGAGGCTCTACGACGCGATGATCGCCATCGCCGAGCGGCGGACGCCAGGAGCGACTTGGACACGGTCGTGACGCGAGTGGGTGTCGCTGAGACAGACGATGCACATGAGCCCGCCGCTTCCCTACTCCCTCGGGAGCCCCGCCAGGTCATAGAGCCGGGCGTCCACGCTCAGCCTGTCGGTCTCCAGCACGAACATCCCCGTGCCCGCGTCGACCGACACCTCCACCTCGAACTCGTCGGCGAGTTCGCCCAGGAGTTCTATCACCTTCGTCAACTTCTCTGCACTTGACATTCCGGCACTCCGTACTTCGGCCGCACATTCCCCTTCGCGCCGCGAAATCGCCGACATGCGGGACGTCTGACCTCGAACGTATAATACCGGTTATCAAGGCGTCCGTCGTTACTGGGAATGAACAACATGTACGCCTCATAAAAAAGGCCCGTGCCGGCGTCGCGAGGTGCCGGCACGGGCCACAGATTTTAGAGTGATTGTACGGAAGAATCTACGCGGCGCTCGACGACTGCTCCGCGAGCCAGGCGTCGATCTCGTCATCCTGCTCCCCCGACAGGTGCACGTGCCGCGCCAGCCCCGTCACGTTCCAGATGTGGTCGTGATGAAGAACCTCTTTCTGGTACGTGACGAACTGGAGGCAGACTTCGAAGGAGTGCTTCGACTGCGGCTGCCGGCGGCCCCGCCCGCGCCGCCTCCCGCGGCCGTTCGGCCGGGCGTCCACGCCGGCAGCGTGGCGCGTCGGCAGCAGAGAGGTCTGCGC